>JAFWBF010000225.1 GCA_017507285.1 Bacteroidales bacterium
GTAGTCTCGTGGACTAGTAGTCTTAAGGAACTCCGTAGTTCCGACAGTTCACCGGCTTTGCCCACTTGTTGTCTAGTAGTCTCGTGGACTAGTAGTCTTAAGGAACTCCGTAGTTCCGACAATTCGGTCTGCTCTTAGCACGTATCTCACTGCTCAAAAAAAAGTGTTTGTCTATATGGCAGAAAAGTTGTAACTTTGCAAAACGAATTAAAGAAATTGATATGTCGGATATAATACATTTGTTGCCTGATTCTGTTGCCAATCAGATAGCTGCCGGCGAGGTGGTTCAGCGTCCTGCCTCGGCAGTAAAAGAGCTATTGGAGAATGCCATCGACGCAGGTGCAAAGCAAATAAAGCTTATCATCAAAGATGCCGGTCGTACCCTTATACAGGTTATCGACGATGGTTGCGGTATGTCCGACACCGATGCCCGCCTTTGCTTTGAACGGCACGCCACATCGAAGATACGGTCGGCACAAGACCTATTTGTTATCCGCACCATGGGTTTCAGAGGCGAAGCGCTGGCATCCATAGCGGCAGTGGCACAGGTGGAGCTGAAAACCAAGATGCGAGACAACGAGCTGGGGACAAGCATAGTGATAGAAGGGTCGGAAATAAAAGAACAGAGCGTTTGCCGGTGCAACAACGGCACATCGATAGCAGTGAAGAATTTGTTTTTCAACATACCTGCACGCCGAAGTTTCTTAAAATCAAACTCCATAGAGCTTAAACATATAGAGGAAGAGTTTTTCCGTGTGGCACTTATACATACCGATGTAGCTTTTTCGTTCTACAGCAACGACAAACTTATCTATCAGCTCGAGTCCTCAAACCTACACCAACGCATTACCGGCCTTTTTGGCAACAACTACAAGCAACGTCTACACCCCGTGGAGGAACAAACGGAACAGGTGAAGATACGCGGCTATGTGTGTAAGCCCGAATTTTCGAAAAAGACACGTGGCGAACAATACATGTTTGTAAACAACCGCTTTATAAAGAATTTTTATTTCAACAACGCCATAGAGAAAGCCTATGCCGACCTGCTACCCGAAAAGACCTACCCATCGTTTTTTATCAACATGGAAGTCGACTCGTCGCGTATAGACGTAAACATACACCCTACCAAAACGGAAGTGAAATTTCTGGACGAGGTGATAATATACGCTGTTTTGCGTGCGGCAGTAAAAAGGACCTTGGGACAATACTCGTTGGCCACAGAGTTTGAATTCGACACCGTGGAAGGTATGGACCTCAACCCGGCACCCGCTCCCAAAGGCTACATACCACCGGCACCAACCATAACCGTAAACACCAACTTCAACCCCTTCGAGAACACATCGTACAAAAAGGCAACAGCATATAGCGAGCCACCGTATGACAAAGGCAACAAATGGGAAAACTTTTTCGAAATATCGAACGAAAAAGCCGAAGTGTCGACCTACACCGTTGAAAGCAATATGGAACAAGAAACCCTGTTTGAGACCGAGACTACCGAGAGCGACACTACAACGCACAACACCTCTACAACCATACAGGTTCTGAACCGCTATATAGTGAGCACCATAAGCTCGGGGCTACTGGTGGTAGACCAGCAGCGGGCACACGAACGCATACTGTACGAACGCTTTATAAGCCACAGTGGCAAAGAGTGCATTTCGCAACAGATAATGTTTCCGATACAATGTAGCTTTTCGGCCGCCGATGCCGAGATTATATCCGAAATAATGCCCGAACTAAAAGATATGGGTTTTGAAATGAACCCATTGGGCAACACCGTGTTTGTGATAACAGCAATACCGGCCGAGATAAACGATGGCGAAGTGCAAAACATGCTCGACGAGATGGTGGAAGACTACAAAAACAGCCTTATGCAAAAGTTTAACGACAAAGAGCAAAGCATAGCCCTTTCGATGGCCAAACAACTGGCTGTAAAAAAAGGTACAAAACTAAAGCAAGAAGAGATGCAAAACATAATAGCACAGCTGTTTAGCTGCAAGATACCAAACACATCGCCCTTTGGCAAAAAAACCATGATAATAATGAAAGACAACGACCTAACAGAAAAATTTAAATAACCATGAACCAATACAGTCCGCAGGGTTTCAAAGTTTTGCCCACCATAGTAAAAAACTTGATTATAATAAACGTGATTTTCTACTTTGCCACAGTGGTGTTTCAACACTCGCTAGGCGTAGACCTCACCGACTATTTGGGATTATACTTTTTCAAAAGCGAAAAATTCCACTTTTTCCAATACATAACCTACATGTTTATGCATGGTGGTTTCGAGCACCTGCTTTTCAACATGTTTGCCCTATGGATGTTTGGCAACGTATTGGAAAACTATTGGGGACCTAAACGCTTTTTGATGTTCTACTTTGTTACCGGCATTGGCGCCGCCATAGTGCATACCCTCGTTATAGGTATAGACTACTACAGCATACAGTCGGCCATCAACACTTATGCCGAAAACCCCTCGCCCGAAGGCTTTGTAACACTGATGCAGTCGGAATTGGCATCGATACTTACCCCCGACAAGGTGGCACATGCCAACGCCTTCTTGCAGGAATGGCAGATGAACGCCCTATCAACCACCAACTATGGCTACCAGTCGGTAGAGCTTGCACAACAGCTGCTGGCCTCGCGTGCCAACATAGCCACCGTAGGTGCATCGGGAGCAGTATACGGCATATTGCTGGCCTTTGGTATGATGTTTCCAAACCAATACATCTACCTCTACTTCTTTGTGCCTATCAAAGCCAAATGGTTTGTGCTGGGCTACGGCCTTATAGAATTGGCATCGGGTGTGCTATCAACCGGCGATGGTATAGCCCATTTCGCCCACCTCGGAGGTATGATTTTTGGCTATTTCCTAATCAAATATTGGAAAAAACAAGATATAAACCGGTGGACAAACATAAACTAAAACAACTAATAACCAATACAATGGATGGTAGCAGAAAATCCATTGTATTTTTTTAACACTATAAACAGCAATAAAATACAAGCATATAAAAAAAACTTCGTACCTTTGCAAAAATATTAAAAGAAAAAACAAATGAAAAAGGCATTATTATTTATCAGTTTATTTGCTTCGGCAATAGTATTAAAAGCACAAATTGACGTTTTGTATAAAGGATCGGTAGTTACCGACACAATAGTTATATACGAACAGTCGCCAAACGAAGAGTGCTACATTTACCTAACATGCAAAAACAATCAAAGCAACCCTATCAATGTAAAAGTAGTGTCAAATCGTTTATATGGCTCTGAAGAAATAGAAATATTAAGTGTATGTGCCGTGGGCGAAACCTGTGTTTCCGGTACCGAATCCAGACCTTTTGACATTGCTGCCAACGGCGAAAAAGAGTTCGACTCGTGGGTGATGATAAACGAAGGCCTTGCCGAAGGAACAAAAACCATGTTTAGCTTCACAGTTCAGGATATGAACGACGAAACCAACTTCAGAACAGTGTATGTAAAATACATAATAGGCACCAATGCCATAAACACAGTGGATAGAAAAAACACCTCGTTGAATTTATATCCCAACCCGGCCAAAAACATGGCTCAAATAAGCTACGAGCTACCAACAGCCAACGCAAAAAATTCTAAGATAGAAATACGCAACATGTTGGGTTCGGTAGTAAAAGTGGTAAACATCAATGGCAATAGCGGAACACAAAATGTGGATGTAAACAATATGCCCAACGGAGTATACTTGTGTAGCATTGTTTGCAACGGAAAAGTTTGCCAAACAAAGAAGATGATAGTAAAACACTAATAATAATTTGTTGTAGCTATAAGAAAGGACACCACCGCCAATGATGTCCTTTCTTTGCTGTTTTATAACCAACAGACCTAATTAAATCACTTTTTTTGAATAACAACAAAAAAAATAGTAACGAACAATGAAATGTAGCATTCCAAAAGGTACTCGCGACTTTCTTCCACTGGAAATGGCTCGCCGAAACTATATTTTTGATACCATACGCGACGTGTTTAAAACATTTTGTTTTGTACCTATCGAAACCCCTGCCATGGAAAACCTATCCACCCTGCTAGGCAAATATGGCGAAGAAGGCGACAAACTGCTGTTTAAAATTCTCAACTCGGGCAACTTCATGGACGGAGTGGAAGTAACCGACGACTACAAAAAGATGTCCATAGCTTTTTGCGAGCGTGGTTTGCGCTACGACCTTACAGTACCCTTTGCACGTTTTGTTGTTCAACATCGCAACGATATTACATTTCCCTTCAAACGCTATCAGATACAGCCTGTATGGCGTGCCGACCGTCCACAGAAAGGGCGCTACAGAGAGTTTTACCAATGCGATGCCGACATTATAGGCAGCGACTCGCTACTGAACGAGTGGGAACTGGTTCAGATGGTTGATGAAGTGTTTAGACGCTTGGACATCAACGTGGTGCTGAAAATAAACAACCGCAAAATATTGGCCGGCATAGCCGAGATGATAGGTATGCCCGACAAACTGGTGGATATAACCGTGGCCATAGACAAGCTGGATAAAATAGGCTTGGACAATGTAACCAAAGAGCTGCTAGAGCGAGGCTTGAGCCACGAAAACATATCAGCCCTACAACCAATATTTGAGCTTTCGGGCACTGTGGACGAAAAGCTGAACACCTTAGAAACCCTTTTTGCCACAAGCGAAATA
>JAFWBF010000226.1 GCA_017507285.1 Bacteroidales bacterium
CACAGGGTCGTGAATATCTATAGCCTCGTGGCAGATATTAAAGTCGCCACAAATCACAAGGTTTGGGCGTTCGCGCTTAAGGTTGTCTATATAGTTTTGAAAATCGTTTAGCCACTTCATCTTAAAGTCCTGCCGCTGGTCTCCGCTGGTACCGCTGGGGTGGTACACGCTTATTACCGAAAGGCTTCCAAAGTCGGCACGTATAAAACGGCCTTCGCGGTCATATTCGGGTATTCCCATACCTACCACCACATTGTCGGGCCGGCGTTTACATAGTATTGCCACACCGCTGTAGCCCTTCTTTTCGGCCGAATGCACGTAGGTATTGTAGCCTGCCATCGAAAAATCCATTGTAGGAATCTGTTCGGGCTGTGCTTTGGTTTCCTGAATACACAGCACATCGGGGTCGGCCGCCGAAAGCCATTCCATAAATCCTTTGCCCATGGCGGCACGTATGCCATTAACGTTGTAGGTTGCTATTTTTAATCCATTGTCCATAAAATTCACTGTTTGTATTGAAATTAGGTTTCCACCTCTGTTGATTGTTGGTATAACTATTTTCGGGGCATTTTAGTATAACTCGTTTCATATTTTTGGAAGTCCGATTGGATGAAAAACACGTTGTCGTACCATACATGATTGCCTTTGCGTAAGAAAACTTTTGCCTTCAGGCAAGAAATATGACCCTGTTTGGGTTAAATTCATAGTCTCCTAACTTAGTTAGGAAGATTCCCTAACTAAGTTAGGAGCATTCCCTAACAGTGTTAGGAGCATTCCCTAACTAAGTTAGGAGATATTCCTAACAGTGTTAGGAGACCTTCCTAACAGTGTTAGGAGACTATGATTCTTGCCCAAAGGGAACCATACTTCGTACGAGAGCGGAGAAGCATTCCAACGACAACCGTATCGGCATTTCAACGTAAAGGCACCGAAACTTCAACGCAAATAAAGGCAAAACATCTCGCAACTCGAAAAAACAGCATACCAAAATCAGACAAATAATCTATCACACAGCACAATAATCCTCTGTATAAGCCGGCAACGCCTATGGCTGTAAATTTTTTTTCCAACAAACGCTTGCCAATTGAAATAATTGTATTATCTTTGCAGTGTCTTACAACAATAGTACACTAAAATAAGAAACATAATAATATATTGATAATATGATAACTATAGAGAATTTAGACTTTGCCTACGGCAAGCAAAAAGTGTTTGAAAACATCAATCTCAGCTTCAAAGAAGGATATATTTATGGCCTCTTGGGCGAAAATGGAGTAGGAAAAACCACATTGTTGAAAATAATAACAGGACTTCAGAATCCCAACAGTGGTGTATGTATAGTAGATGATAAAAAAGCCTTTGACCGTAACCCCGAATTTCTTCAAGATATATTCTTTCTGCCCGAAGGTGTGATAGCCCAAACTTATACCACGCCTATAAAATATGCCGACAATCTTGGAAAATTTTATCCCAACTACGACCGAAACTTTTTCATCAGCCTAATGAAGGAAATGGAAGTAGATGGAACAAAGAAATTTGAACAACTATCGTATGGCCAACAAAAGAAAGCAATGTTCTGCTTTGCAGTATCATTGAAAACACGTTACCTTTTGCTAGACGAACCTACCAACGGATTGGATATTCCCAGCAAGAGTGACTTTAGAAGAATACTATCGCACGCCTGCACCGACCATACTACAGTTATAATATCAACCCATCAGGTAAAGGATGTGGAAAACCTTATAGACCCTATAGTGATACTAACCAAAGATGATGTGCTTATCAATGCATCGATAGAAGAGATAGCCGCCAAACTGTACTTCAGCTTCGACAGCGAAAAGAACGACCAAGCCATATACACCGAAATGGTGCCGGGCGGATTTATCAACGTGATGAGAAACGTGGAGGGATTGGAAAGCAATGTGCTGATAGAACCACTGTTTAACGCAGCCGTAAGAAACAGACAAGTAATTAAAGAAATATTCAGATAGTTGATAGTTTGTAATTAACAGTTGAAAAAATGGGAAACTTAATAACAGGAATACTTTTGCTGGCAATAGGCGTGGTACTTTCGATGGTACTGCCAATGCCAAAGTTCGACACCGCAGAGTTCGAACCAAAGAAAGCGTTATCCACAATGTTTAGATGCAATGTATGGGGCAGTTTGCTTACAATGTTGGGTATATTTCGCTTGGCACTATATTCCCTAAACCTAACCGACGCCGATATAACACTGAAAAACGGAATATTCCTTTTAATTGCAATTTTATCGATAAGCTATGTGATAGAAATAATAATAGTAAGGATAAGATTGAACAAAGAAAGAAAAACCACAACCGAAAATTAACCTTCAACCACATAAAACCAAAAAACGAATATGAATAGAACAAAATACTTAGCAATAGTAGTGGCAACAGCTTGCATGACTTCGTGCAATATGCTTGCCGAAGACTACAAAGAATATTTAAAAGAACATACCGACGAGGTGATGACGATAAATCCCGGCGGCGAGGTGCAAACCCACAACATTGAGGTTGGCGAATTCAATGCCATAGAATCAAAGTTTGGCATTATGGATATAGAATACAGCCAAACTTCCGACCAACCTGCTGCACAATTGATTTGCAACAACGAGATAATGGCTTTGGCTGATATATATGTTGACAATGAAGTGCTACACATAGAAATGAACGATGGTATGGACTTTGAAGATATTCATTGGGAGACAGATAAAAACTATCAATGTGTTCTTAAATGCAGTTCCAAACAACTGAAAAGTATAACCCAAAAAGGTAGTGGCAATCTGACACTTAAAACTGCCATTACAGGCGATGTTTTGGAAATAGACATGTCGGGAATGGGCAACTTTGAATGCTTGCAACCATTGGATGTTGAGGTGCTGAACATCTCGTCGAAAGGCAGTGGCAATGCTTATCTTTGTGGAAACTTAAACAGAGGTCAAATAGAGTTTTCGGGAATGGGCGATTTGAATATCAACGGAACGCTATCGGCACAATACCTTGATGTGGAAATGAATGGTTCGGGCAATATAAAAATTTCCAAACCTATAACTATCGATACTTTAGAAATAGAAACTTCGGGAATGGGCAACGTGGATATAGATGGAACTATAAAGATAAAAGTGGCTGATATATCGATGTCGGGTTCCGGCAATATAAACGGCAATAGTCTGCATATAAATAATTTGAATATAGAAACTTCCGGAATGGGCAATGTAAATATTGATAGCTTTGATGGCGATAACATTGCAATAACATCGAGCGGTTCGGGCAATACTACTATCAAAAAACTAAACTCAAAAGATATGCAACTATCTTGTTCAGGAATGGGCGATGTGAAAGTAAAAAAAGGTATTGCCACCAATGTGTCAATAAACTATAGTGGCAGTGGCTCGCTCAACGCCAAAGGATTGTCTGCCGACAATATGCAGTTTGTTGCTTCGGGAATTGGCGACCATCGGATAGGAGAGGTAAAAAACTCGCTCAATGTAAAACTGCGAGACAAAACATCGCTCACCTATAGCGGCAACCCCGCTTCGGTGAAGGAAAACATAGGTAAAAAAGCTAAACTAAACAAAAGATAACCACAAGATATGAAAACGATGAATAAACTTTTGATATTGGCAGCTGTGGCTGTGGCAACAATAAGTTCGTGTAGCTTTATTGAAAGAGACTTCGAAAAGTTTGCTGAAAAAAAAGAAGCCGAGGAAGCCGAAAATATAGCTCACAAAACGTTGGAGGTTGATAGTTTCAAGCACATATATACCGAGTTTGTATATGCCGATGTGGAATACAGCCAAGCCGATACCACCAAGGTAGAGATTGATTATACCGCCGATATGCTTTCGTCACTGAATATATATGTACAAAACGATACACTATATATACTTAACCCCAAAGTTGTAGATGGAATATGGAGCTACGCCGAAAATTGGAAAGTAAAAGTACGTTGTAGCTCGAAGGAAATAAAGTCCATGCACTACGATATAGAGCTAGGTG
>JAFWBF010000227.1 GCA_017507285.1 Bacteroidales bacterium
TCGTCGATTTTCCGGGGCGACGGGCAAATGAACTTGCGGTTTTAATCGGCAAGAGTGTTCAGAGTGTTGAACGCTATGTTAAAACTTTAAAGGATGCGGGGAAGATTGAATTTCGCGGAGCACCGAAAAACGGCGGTTATTATGCTTTAGAGAAAGGCGGCGATTCCGAATCTGACATCATACGTTTTCTGCGACGTTGTGGCGATTCTTTTGTGGATGTAACTGATTTTTTAGCCAACTCGGTATCAAATTCTTTGCAGAAATCATCTGCAATACAAAAAATTTCTGTAACTTTGCTCTCGGTAATCATGATATAATAACTTCTTTGTTTACTGCTAAGTTACTAAATATCAGTGATATAACCAAAAGAATCGGCAGCTTTTTAAGGTTGCCGACTCTTTTTTTATGCCTTTTTCTAGAAAACATTTAAGCTTCTCTTATCCCGAATTCGCGTTATCAGTTCTTGCTTTAGTTCAGTGGTTTCATAATTAGTCGTTGGCGAGGAGTGCCTTTAGGCGAATGGCGATAGTGGGTGATATTGGTTTGGTGGGCTGGAAGACAAACTGACTTTCGATGTGGTCGTGATAGTAGCCGTCGGGATTGTTTGCGAGGAAAAGGATTGTGTATTGGTCGTCTGTGCGGTCAAGTCGGGTGTATCGACCACGCTCGTCGGGTGTGGATATTTGCGAACAACGAGCTGGTGATAATGGAGTACCATAAACTATACCCAAGCAGGCTTCTCCATCATACACCTCCACGATGTCGCCTTTGCCAAATCGCAATAATTCAGCAGGGCGGCCTCGAAATACACCATTTTCATCAGCCAAATTCTCATCGTTGAACTTGCTCCATTACATCGCAATATGCCAATCCGGTATAAGCAGCGAAGATAAACAAGTCTCTTGCTTTTGCCTCTTTTTCGGGCAAATCTGCCTCACGGAGTCGCTTCAGTTCATTCTCGGTTAGAGGATGACGCTCTTTGCACTTTCCGCGTGGGAAGTGGCACATTGAATATGGTTCTTTTTCAATGATACCTTTTTCGTATGCTAATCGAACATAGGGCTTAGTTCGCTTGTGATAGTTGTGGACTGCTGGATCGCTTCTCGTGCCGTCGGCGCGTAACCATTCGTCCCACGCTTTGAGTTTGCTTTTTGATTATAGTTGTCTGGCGAAATTCCCTTTAACAGTACTTGCTTATGTGACGCAGTTATTGTTCGTTGAGTATTTTATTATTCTACTGTCAAGGACTCGGTCAAGCTATCCCGAATGCATCTTGGGTAAGATTGACTATACGAGTTTCCGAGTGACATGTAAAATATTAAAGACAGATATTTATGCTTGATGTTGTTGCAATTATTGAAATTTGATATATATCAAAAAAAATAATAAAGTGTTGGTATATTTTGATATATTTTATATATTGCAACAAATAATGTAAAATGGTGGATTTAAAATGAAAAAGCTGTTATTCGTGGTGGCAATGTTTGCCTTTTATTCAGTATCGATGGCACAGGTCGATTATAGTAAACTCTCATCACATTTGGCTACTATGTTGTGCTCGAAGAACAATGATTTACCCAAGCGTGCTTTGGGTACAGCATCTCAATCGTATGTGCTGGCTCTTGTTGCTCTAACCGATAGCAACCGAGATGTATCGGTCTTTGAAGAATATGCTTGCCAATTGGTAGATAGTATAGGTCGCATATACATTGTAAATATACCTATAGATAGCATTTTGCCGCTCTCTACTGATTCCCGTATTGAGAGAATTGAGGCCGAGCGTATGCCTCGTATAGCTGTAGATGATACCAAGGACTATATAAATGCTACCGATATATATAGAGGTGTTAATCTACCTCAAGCATTCACTGGTAAAGGTGTGGTAGCGGGTATATTCGATTGTTATTATGACTTAACCCACCCTGCATTTTATGACGAAGAAGGCAATTGCCGTATAAAGTATTATTATGACTTCTGTTGGCCCAATAGTGATGGTACAAAGGGGCGTGAAATAGATAATCCCAAGGAGATATCGCAACACCAACACTCAAAATATACATATAATGTTACTCATGGTACGCATGTGGCAAGCACTATGGCAGGTTCGAGTGTCAATGGTAGGTATGGTGGTATAGCATGTGAAAGCGACATATACTTGGCCGATTTCAATTCGGACAGAGCCGATTTTGAAAATCCCGGTATGCACACATCTGCCACTGCAGTATTAGGATTTAAGTACCTATTTGATAAAGCCGCAAAGGAACAAAAGCCTTGTGTCATCAATTTCAGTAGTTGTGAAAGCATAACATTGTCGCGCCAGCGTATTCTTGAAGGTGAGGCTATTGCCCAGTTGGTAGGTCCTGGACGAATCATTGTAGCGGCATGTGGCAATATGGGGCATCAGGTGCCTTATATGGAGAAACCAACCGATATGCCACAAGCCGGTGTCGCTATTACCAATGGCATTGGAGGTGGAAATATCATAGATATGGATATTGTAACACCTGTCAATCAGTCGGTTCGCTTCGATTTCTTAAGTATCAAGTTGGTCGATCAGTATATTGAGGGTACAATTATTTTCAATACCGATAGTATAAAAAAACTTGGTAAGGATACATGTGTATTGAATGCAACGGTAAGTGCCGGCGATATAGAACTGAGAGTATATAAAAGTGACTATGAAGATGCCCGCGGAGATGTTTTTCATATAGATGGTAGTTTTCCTAATATGGCCTATTTGATGCTATATGGTGCTACATGCTTGCTTTCTGGTAACGGACCTGCTTGGATGTATAGCGATTTGTTTTACTCTCCGTTTGCCAATATAGAAGGTATTCCTGAGTATGAATGTGTGCAACCCGGATATTCTGTATCATGGCCGGCAACTTTACCTTCTGTCATTGCGGTAGGAGCTACAGGATACACATCTACTTTTACCAACATTGATGGTAATGAAAACACAGATGTTGATATATTCCGACCCGATGCACCTGGTTGCATAGCAAAGTTTTCTTCGTTAGGTCCTACATTTGATGGATTGATAAAGCCCGATGTTGTGGCTCCAGGAATGAATATCAATGCTGCATATAATAGTTTCTCTGCTACACCAGATGTTGATAGAAAATCGCTCACCGATAGAGTGAAATATAATGGTAAAGACTATTATTATATGGCACAATCAGGTACTTCTATGGCATCGCCGGTAGTAGCCGGAACGATAGCTTTGTGGCTGGAGGCCGATCCAACACTCACACCTCAAGATATCTTGAAAATTATAGCCTATTGTGCCGAGCAACCCGACGGGACAATGGAATATCCCAACAATACTTATGGGTATGGTGAGATAGATGCATACAAGGGTTTGTTGTATGTGCTCGAAATGAAGGCTAATATTCCGGAACTATACGAGCATCAGCCTCTTAAGGCTTATTTTAAAATTGATGGGTCTACATTGAAAGTTTTCTTCGCCGATGACGTAACACCGGAAGATAGCAAAGTGTCAATATCGATATACTCAATGAATGGAATAAAGGTTGCTGAAGCGAGAGGTTGTACAGTAGATGTATCGCAGCTATCTGGTGGTATATATGCAATACAACTCAACACCGGTGATACAGCTACTTCAGGTTCTACTCTTATAAGATTGTAAGTGTTTCATTATCAATATATAGAGTTATATTGATAGTGAACAAACAAAATGCAGATGGAGTGAGCCTCTAAAATAAGGGTATAATCAAATACAATGACTACTCAATATTATCCATATTTACTAATGCGTCGCAACTCTTCTTCATTGATAATTATTATTTTGCGACCATCGACAGTGATGAGGTTTTCGGTAGCAAATGTAGTGAGCGTGCGAATGGCATTGGAGGTTGTCATGTTTGACAAATTGGCCAAATCTTCTCTCGACAAGTATATGTTGAGAGTTGTGCTATTGGTTTCATAACCATAGTTTTCGAGAAGAACGATGAGGGCTTCGGCAAGTCGGCCGCGAATATGTTTCTGGGAGAGGTTTACGGTGCGAGTGTCCGATTGTCCCAAGTAATTGTCAAGACTGCGAATGAAGAAGAAAGCCAGGTCGTTATTGCGGCGCACATGATCTTCGACAATGGTCATGGGCAAGAAGCCAATCTGTGTGTTCTCTATGGCAGCGCTCGATGTAACATAGTTTTCGTTGGCAAAGTAGGCACGGTTGCCAAAGTATTGCCCCGGACGCACCATGCGAATGCTCTGGTTGCGGTCGCCATTGCTTTTTTGTATACCTTCACCTTGCCTTTGAGCAAAAACATAAGGTGCGTGGGCTTTTCGCCCTCGCTATATATAACCTCATTTTTGCGGAAGTTCTGAATCTGAAAATTGCTTGATATGATTCGTTTCTCTTCGTTACTCAATACAGCCCAAAAGTCGGACATCTCATTTTGCAACACAGATTCTAAAGTGCTCTCTTTTACCATTTGTACCTATTTCATTAGCGGGCACAAAAGTAGCGAAAAAAAATGATATGAATAAAAATTTATATCCACAAAAATGCTTTTCAACATAATTTTAGGACATAGTTTTATAGCATAGTCTTTATATGGCAGTGATGTTGACAAAATAGAGTAGAGAGGTTGGTTGCTTGCGACACCTCGTCACATGCTATTACACAAAATACAAACTCAACCATCTTTAATTCATAGGTGGCTTGTTTTTCGATAGCCTCTGTAGCAAACAATCCTGCTTTCCATTCGGCTGGTGAGCATTCTCCAATGGTAAGATATTTTCTACATTCTCTATTTAAGCGAATGTATAATTCAATTTTTCCTTTTCCACTCTTGTTCGTGTTCGCTTTCTTCTTTCGGTCGAACACTACCGATACATAGTTCTGCGTCATAGCTTTTTCCTGTTGTGGACACAGAAAGACAACTTCAACAAAGATTAACTATTTTCCACCCCAATTTTGCTCGTTTTTGACCGATTTTCCCTCTTTTGCTTACCTACCACTTTCAAAAGTGGTAGGTAAAAGTGGCAAAAAGTGGTAGGTAAGTGTCTTTTTCAGTCTTTGGCTGTCTCGCTCTGTCCTCGTTAGACTTTTACCTTGACTACTTTCTTAAATGCCTATGTATCAATGTGATAATCGTTAGTTCTATTTCGTTTGGAGCAAAAAAAAGGAGTTCGTGTGAACTCCTTTTCGTGATCCGCCTGGAGTAACTTCAATTTGATGACCAAATCAACGATAGGAACTCACTTATATCTTTAGCTACTAAGAAGTAGTCAATTCATTTTAATGATCTCGTTTTTGCTTCCATTTTTGTGGTAGGTAATGGAAAAATCCTTAGGTGGTAGGTAAGCAATTTCTTGCTTTTAGGCTCATTTCAGTTGATTGTTAAGGGGTGTTAATATATTAACGTGTATTTCCCACTTACCAACTAACAAAGTTAATACAAAAAAATTATATCATCGGTATTCTGCCGTGAAATATTACACGGTATATACTTATCACATTCTCTTTTCTTATCTTGAACGGTTCGTAATCTGCATTGTCTGATGTCAATGTGATGTACGGACTATTTGCTTTGCCAAGTTCAATGTGTTTCAGCATACGTTCATTATCCCTTGTTATTATTAAATATATGTGCTTCGCTTTAATTTCCTCGAAATTGTCTATCTCAACTACTCCAACAAGGTCGCCCTCTTGGATTGTCGGGTACATCGAAAATCCTTTAACCGGGAAGAATGCGTCTGCATCTACTCCTGGAATGTAAATACGCTGTGGCTTCGCTGTGGTGTTGGCAAACTCGATTCGCCCTGCACTTACTTCCAATTCCTTATAGAAGAGATTTGTTCCCTTTGGAAACATATTACCTTCTCCGAAAAACAGCCACCTTTCAGAAAGGTTATCACAAACTGATAATATTTGTGTCTTAGCTGCTGCCGGTATAGAGTTGCGGCTTATCCAGTTGGCTACTGCCGACTGACGAACGCCTAATAGCTTTGCAAAAGCTACCTGACTACCGCCAAACTCCTTTATTAGAGCCAAAACCCTATCTTTTTCTGATACCATTGTACATATTTTTTTTCGCTTGATGAAAAATTTTTTATCGCTAATACTTTGTTTTGTATCACAAGGTGTGATAACTTTGCACTATCAAACTAACCGACTAAGTTAGTTTTATAATCACAGATAAGTTGCGAAAGCGTTCTCATCAAAGAGTTTCACAACGCAAAATTAGCGACTTTTCTCCATATAACAAAATATTTACAATGAAAAATAGAACCAACGACGAAGATTTTGCGCATATCCGCAAATTAACACACTCCCAAGTATTATGGCTTATTGCCAATTATCACAACTTGACGAATGAAGAGTGTGCTGAACGCTTAAACCTTAAGCCGAAAACCTTAATAAACTACGCTTTTAAGCTTGATTTGAGAAAGTCGCCTGAACATATTTCAAGACTTCGCAAGCAACAAGCGATTAACACAAATAAGAAAAGATGGAAAAAGTAAAATGTAAAATCGAATGGCTACGAAGTCTCAAACGTGGAGAATCTAAAGTCGGACAGTTCGACTCTCCTAAAGAATGCCATACTCTTTCTACTATTATCGCACGATATAATGTAGAGGAAGGTCGCTACCAGGGAATTAAAATATCGGCTGTTTACAACAAGGCCGAAAGTCAAGTAA
>JAFWBF010000228.1 GCA_017507285.1 Bacteroidales bacterium
AATGGAAATTGATGAAAATATTTTTGGAAATATAAAAGCTGTAGAAATTAATCTCGAGAAAAATTAATTTACAATTTTAGAGAGAGTTATTATTATTCAATACAGATTATTTACCCCTTACTTATTTTTTTATATTATGAAACTAAGAAATATCCCATTCAGCCCACCTGATATGAGCGAGGCTGAAGTAATGGAGGTTGCCGAAGCATTACGCTCCGGATGGATAACTACAGGTCCTAAAACCAAAGAATTCGAAAAACTTATAGCAATGTGCTGCAACACTCGCACTGCCGTATGCCTCAACTCGGCTACTGCATGCATGGAGATGATACTACGTGTGCTTGGCGTGGGTGAGGGCGACGAGGTGATAACATCGGCATACACTTATACTGCTACAGCCAGTGTAACATGCCACGTAGGTGCCAAAGTAGTGATGATAGACACAGCACCCGGTAGCTTTGAAATGGATTACGACAAATTGGCTGATGCTATAAACGAACGTACCAAAGTGATAATACCTGTAGATTTGGCCGGTATAGTATGCGACTACGACAAGATATTTGCAGCAGTGGAAAGCAAGAGACATATTTTCAAACCAAGCAATGATATACAAAAAGCTTTTGGAAGAGTGGTGGTACTAGCCGATGCGGCACATGCCTTTGGAGCAAAACGTGGTGGCAAGATGTGTGGCGAGATAGCGGATTTTACTTCGTTTTCGTTCCACGCTGTAAAGAATCTTACCACTGCCGAAGGTGGTGCTTTAACTTGGAGACCGATAAACGGCATAGAAGATGAATGGCTGTACAAACAGTTTCAATTGCTGTCGCTACACGGACAAAACAAAGATGCCCTTGCCAAAACAAAGCTTGGTGCATGGGAATACGACATTGTGGCTCCTAACTTTAAATGTAATATGACCGATGTGATGGCCGGCATAGGATTGGCACAACTGAAACGTTATCCGGAAATGCTGTATCGTCGCAGACAGATAATAGAACGATACAACGAAGGTTTGAAGAACTGCAACGTGCAGGTGCTTAACCACTATGGCGATAGTCATTCTTCGAGCGGACACCTATACCTTGTGCGACTTATAGGCAAGACCGAAGCAGAACGCAACGATGTTATTTCCAAAATGGCAGAAAGAGGCATAGCTTGCAACGTTCACTATAAACCTTTGCCAATGATGACGGCATACAAGAACCTTGGATTTGACATAAAAGACTATCCAAACGCTTATAACCAATATGTAAACGAAGTAACACTACCGTTGCACACACGCCTAAGCGACGAAGATATTGAATATATCATCGCCAACTTTGTAGAATTCATTTCTTAAATAGATCTCATGAAACGTATTTTTGATATATTGGCAAGTGGCTTTGGGCTGCTTGTCCTATCGCCTGTATTCCTAATAATGGCCATTTGGATAAAGCTAGACTCCAATGGTCCTGTGTTTTATCGTCAGGTGCGAGTGGGTAGGCACAACAAGGATTTCAGGATATTCAAATTCCGCTCCATGCGAGTAGGCAGCGACAAAGGCAGCCTTGTAACCATAGGCGGTCGCGACCCACGGATAACACGTTCGGGTTACTTTATCCGCAAATTCAAGTTGGACGAGTTGCCACAACTTATAAATGTATTTGTTGGCGACATGAGTTTGGTAGGTCCCCGTCCCGAAGTTCGTCATTACGTAGATTATTGGACAAAAGAGCAGATGCACGTATTAGATGTTCGTCCAGGTATAACAGATCCGGCCAGCATAAAATTCCGCAATGAAAACGAACTATTGGAAACAGCCGAAGACCCTGAAAAATACTATATAGAAGTGATAATGCAAGAAAAGATAAAGCTATATCTCGAATATGTAGAAAAGACATCCTTTTGGTATGATATAAAACTTATCTTCAAAACCTTTTGGGTGATAATAA
>JAFWBF010000229.1 GCA_017507285.1 Bacteroidales bacterium
CCGTGCTGTAGGTTTCCTTTTACGCAAGTCGGCGGTAACGTTTGTGTTGTACATCTTGCTGTCGGTGGTAGCTATATTCGGGTTTTTGAAATGGCCGTCGTCGTTTATTCCCAACGAGGACCAAGGTTTCTTTGTAGCCCAGGTGCAGCTCGAAGATGGGGCTTCGCAGCACCAGACCACCATGGCTTTGAACAAGGTGTTTGACATATTAGACACTATTCCCGAAGTAGAAAACTATCTTTCCATCAATGGTTTTTCGATGTTGCAAGGTTCGGCCATGTCTAACTATGCCACACTTTATGTTATGCTCAAGCCATGGGACGAACGCCGGAGTAAAGACCAATCGGGCGATGCTGTGGTGGCACGCTTCAACAGGGCGGCTGCTCGTATAGCCGACGCTTCGATCCAAGCCTTTGTACCACCACCAATTCCGGGCCTTGGCAGTACGGGCGGTTTCGAGCTTATGCTTCAAAACAACAATAATGCTCCGCTTGCCGATATGCAGGCTATGGTGGAAAACATTGTAGATGCCGCTCCCTCTACGCCTGGACTTATGTACCTGAGCAGTGGCTTCAGTGCTTCGGTACCACAGAAGTATCTGAATATAGACCGCGACAAGGTGAAGATGCAAAAGCTGCAGATTGGCGATGTGTTTTCGACCCTCTCGGCCTACATGGCTTCGGCCTACGTGAACGACTTTGTCAAGTATGGCCGTGTGTACAAGGTGCTTCTCGAGTCGGATGCCGGCAGCCGTGCCAACGTCAACAACATATTGGGCCTTACGGTAAAGAACGCCGATGGCGAGATGGTGCCTTTCTCGTCGTTCACCACCATTGAGGATAGGCTTGGCCCCAACGTTATTACCCGTTACAACCTTTACCCCTCGGCATCCATTATGGGTATGGGTAGCGTGGGTACCAGTTCGGGGCAAGCTCTCGGTGTGATGGAAAACCTTGTAAACGACAAGGCCGGCAACGCCTATGCCTACCAGTGGACCGGTACCGCCTTTCAGGAGCAAAGGGCAGGAAGCAGCACAATGGTCATATTCTTGTTGGCAATATTTGTAGTGCTTATGGTTTTGGCGGCACAGTACGAGAGCCTCACCTCGCCTTTCGCCGTCGTTATGGGATTGCCCATAGCACTGCTTGGAGTAATAATAGGGTGCTTGATAATGGGTGAATCGCTAAGTGTTTACTCTCAGATAGGTATAATACTGCTTATAGGCTTGGCAGCCAAGAATGCTATACTTATCGTAGAGTTTGCTCGCGACTATCGTAAAGAAGGAGCCACCATACGTAGGGCTGCCGCCGAAGCCGGCGAGGTGCGTTTTCGCCCTATCATCATGACCTCGCTGGCCTTTATCCTTGGGGTCTACCCCTTGGTGGTGGCCTCCGGTGCCGGTGCGGTGGCTAGGGTGTCGCTCGGAACGGCAGTGTTCTTCGGAATGCTGGTATCCACAATACTCGGAACACTATTCATTCCAAGCTACTACGAGTGGTGGGAAAAGATACAGACACGCTTTTCGCGTAAGAAATAATCTGCCTCCGGCTTGGACATCAGATGTGTAGACCCGACATTTTTTTTCGAAACCTACGGCCTCATGCCATCGGTTTCGGAAAAAAATGTTTTCTTTTGCCATTAGCCTAAGCTCAAATTATCCCCCTCTCGTCCTCGGCCACTGCCTCTCATTATTGTTCCTCATCCTTCTTTTTGCGAGGGTGGGTATCGGCTTCAAACACACGCTTGTCCACAAGTTCCACACCGGTTTCTTTGATTCTTTTACGAAAGTGTTGCGATGGTTCAAACCTTACACCTTTGTTCGATATCGTAAATTGGTTTACCTTGTCGGGATCATCCACAGCATGAGCATGAATGGTAGGATAAAACGACCCTATGTTTTTAAGTTTTACAACGTTGCCTGTGCTTACATGCAGGCTGATGCGGTCTTCCAAAGCCATCAAAACAAGCATTACATCGGCAGGGCTGGCGGTACTCATTTTAGAGATTTCTTCGGCCAAACGCTCATCGTCGATATAACTTCGATAGCTTATTTTGGCCAAAAAACGATTTGTCATCTTACCATTTTTCAATACCTTCTGGTGTTTTTTTATATATCCGTATGCCATAATATAAATTGTTTAATTGTTGATATAAATTATTTTCTTTCAATGTTTTAATTCCGTTTTCGAGGACTTTTCGAGCCGCCTTCGCAAGGAGGCCTTTGGCTTATCGTTACATATATGGTAGCATCCTCGTTATATATATAGTATCGTTTACGTTAGAAATCTTACGCCTTTACGTTAGAAATATTGTCTACTTACGGTGTAAGTAAAATTTCCTCACACTGTGAGTAGCCACTGCTCACACTGTGAGGAATAGCTACTCACATCGTGAGTAGATACTGCTCACGATGTGAGCGAATTGTATTTCTTGCGATGATTGACCCATATTTCCTACGATGATTGACCCATACTTCTTACGATGATTGACCCATACTTCTTACGATAAGCCAACGGGAGCGTGGCCTCGAGGCGAAAAACATCAAATAGCCATGGCGGAAATAATAAATGAGGGTGTTTGTCGTTTTGTGATACAAATATTTGATATTATGACCAAAAAAGAAACATCATTACCATCGTTGGCGGCCTGTTTGGCAATGGATGCCGTGGGAATGGCCAGCTATTTTCTGCCCCTGGTGGGCGAAACCTTCGATGCCCTTTGGGCGGTGGTGGCTGCAGTGGTCTTTTACCGCTGGTTTCGTTCGCCCATAGGGGCAATGACAGCGGCGGCCGAAGAGCTGTTGCCAAAAACCGACATCGTGCCTACGTTTACGATTGCCTACTTTATTTTTAGGCCTAAGGCCGCAAAAAAATAAAACCTCCTACACCTCCGGCATCGGTAGGTCTAGAGGCCAAGGGTTTACACTTACAATGAGTTGCAAGCCTTTGGGTAATGATGTGCTAACGAATTACCTCTGCCAAATCTTTCAGCCTAAAAAGGCGTAGGCCAAAGAGCATTGCCACCATGGCTACGCCAACCACTGCAATATGCCATATCCAATGTATTCCAAGATGGCTTAGTCCAAAATTGATGCCTGCCACTATACATATATATATAAGTAGCCGCAGGGTTGTGGGCCAACCTATCTTGAATTGGAATATCCTCATGGCCACCACCATTTGGGATATGGCCACAAAACTTTGGGTGCCAACGCTGGTCCATGCCGACCCTACCTCGGCATAGCGGGGGATAAGTACGAGGTTTAAAACAACGTTGATACACAAGGCTATTGCCGAAAGGATGTTGAGCTGTCGAAGGCTGTTGTTGGCCGTAAGAAGGGTGCCAAACACGTAGGTAACCGATATGGGTACAAAGCCAAAGATGAGCACCTTAAACACATTGGCCGACTGTGCAGCGTGGCTCTCGTAGAGCACCGCCATCAGTTCCTCGGCAAGGCACGAAAGGCTTATGGCTATGCCGGCCGAAAAGGCAAACACACATACAAACACGTTGCGACTGATGGGACGAACGTCATCGTTGTTTTTCAGCATTTTGGCATACACCGGCAGCAGTGGCACCGATACTAGGTAAGCCAGCATTACTAGCGCATCAAGCAGCCTATAGGCTCCGGCATATATACCGGCCGATAGATTACCCGACGGCAAAAGACGCTCAAGCATAATGGGGTCTATACGGTTGTACGATGCCATCAGCAGCACCAGAAGCGCAAAAGGAAGGCTACGACGGACTATGGCTATACTGAAAGCAGGGTTGAGGCGCAGCTTACGTAGGTGGGTTTGGCCAACGAGTGCCACCAACGCCACTCCGGCGGTGATAAGGTATGAAAGGGTTTGTGCTCCTATAAACCACTCTATGCGAAACGGACCCTCACAAATGTTGCCCCAAAGCAAAAGGCTGCAAAAAATTATCATCAACATGCGATCCATAATAGAGAGCACACTGTCGGTCTTAAACATCAGTAGCCCCGAGAAGTTTGACCTAAGATACAGAATAAGCGAATTTAGAAATTGGTTCAAACACATCCATGCTAGCAAAAGAAACTCTCTGCCTCGGTAGCCAACAGCCCAACCTACAGCAAATGTAACCAATACAAACACCGCAAATAGTATGAGCTTTATGCCCAATATGCCCGAAAGATGTTTGCTTATAAGCTGGCTGTGCTGAGCAATGTTTTTGTTGTTGAAATTGGTGATACCCAAGTCAAGCAGTATGTTGAAGATATAGGTAAAATTAAAAATAGCAAAGTACAAGCCAAACTCTTCGGCCCCAACAGCGTTTTGCACACCCACATCAATGCCCAAAATCCAAAACGGTTTTATAAGAATATTGAGTAGCAAAAACAATAATATACTCGAAAAAAGTTTCTTGTGCATATACCTTAATTGTAATTTATTTCATAATAACTATGAATTTAAAGTTTTATTTTCATCACCATCCCACTATATGATACATTACATTTAAACTTAAAGATTAACGCTCTTATTTATAAGTTGTTCCATTGTAAAATTTCTGTTGGAATAGTTTAAAACTCACGGAGTTTGGGAGTGTTTTGAACCCCGGTAGAGGGCAGATATTTTCATCTAATAGAGAAAATATTTTTATATGTCGATAATTTTTAATACTTTTGCAATAATTTTTCGGTTGCTTGTCCAACGCCATACAAAAGGTTATAATTTGTTAGCAAGGCAATAAAAACGAAAGAATTGCATTATATAACACGAATAAAAATAAAACACGAAATAATGAAGAAAACGTTTATCGTACTATTGTTTGGAGCTTTGATAGGTAATAGTTTGGAAGCTCAAGATGTAAATACCGATCCTATAGTAATGGAAATTGGAGATGAAAAGATTACACAGTCGGAATTTCTGAAAAATTTTCGTCAAGCCAATAGCGTTGGCGACAACGCTACAGCAGACCAAAAGCGTAAAGCCCTGAATGAATATGTTGACTTGTTTGTCAATTTCCGTTTAAAGATAAAAGAAGCCTTGGCCGAACGTTACGACACCGTGCCTTCGTTTGTAGAAGAATATTCTACTTATCGCAACGAGCTGGCAGCACCATATCTTATAGATTCGAAGTTGTTGGAAGAGATTTTGCAAGAGGTGTATCGTCGCAATCAGCAGGCTGTACGTGCCTCGCATATCATGGTGGCATTGCCCCGAAATCCTTCGCCCGACGATACTTTAAAAGCCTACCAAAAGGCAATGGATATATACGAACAAGCCATAAAAAAGGGTGCCGACTTTAAGAAGTTGGCCATAGCATTGTCCGAAGATCCATCGGCCAAAGATCATGTTTCGCCAACCTCGGGTCAAGAACTGAAAGGCAATGGGGGCGATTTGGGATACTTTACAGTGTTTGATATGGTATATCCTTTCGAAGAAGCAGCCTTTACTATGGAAGTAGGAGAGGTGTCCAAACCCGTACGTTCAAATTTCGGATACCATATCATTAAGTTGGTAGACAAGATTTCTATTTATGGCAAATCCTCCATACAACATATATGGGTAGGCTCTATGTCGGACAAAGACGAAAACCGTATGATGAGCAGAATTAATGATGCATATCGAAGACTTTCGGAAGGTGAAGACTTCAACAAAGTAGTTCGTGATTGTAGCGAAGACAGGGCTACTATTCCGGTAAATGGTTTAATAGAAGATGTACCTGTTCAACGAATGGTGCCTGAATATGTTAGCAAGATAGCCGAACTAAAAGTAGGTGAGTTTTCAAAACCTTTCAAAACAGATTTTGGATGGCATATAATAAAGGTGGTAAAAAAAGATACCATTGCACCATTTGAAGATATGAAGCCTTTCTATAAACAACGTATCTCTCGCGACCAACGAAGCAAGCAACCTCAAAATGTTTTTGTTGAAAACATGAAAGAAAAATACGGCTTTATAGACTATACTTCCAAAAATAAACAGGCTTTTGATGAATTGTTGTCGGCATTGACAGATTCGGTGTTCCGCGGAACATGGGAAGCACCACAATTGAAAAACGGAGAAATGATGGCTTTTTCGTTTGCCGACAACCAATATACTGTAAATGATTTAGCAAAATACATAGAAGAAACTCAAAAGAAATCCTTGAAAAAATATAAAGCTACTTATTTGAAAGAGCAGTTTGATGCCCTTGTAGGCAGAGAAATTATAGCCTATGCCAATGCCGGATTGGAAAAAGACTATCCCGAATTTAATGAATTGGTAAAGGATTATCGTAATGGCTTGTTGATATTTGCCTACAATGATGAAAAAGTATGGTCGAAGGCTATTATTGATACAACGGGTTTGAAAGAGTTTTATGCACTAGAAAGCAAAAAGCATGATATAAGTAATCCCGACGAATCTATATATTTCTGGAAACAACGTGCCGATGTAATGACTATAAGTGTCTTTGACTCCAACTGCATTGATGCTGCAAAAGCAATGAAGGTTGTGGAGAAAAATGCTTTCAAAGAAGGAATGACTAAGGATAAGATGTACGATTTGTTGATGAAGAAATTGAAAAAGAAGAAATGTACAATAGATCCTCCTATGTATATAAGAAATGTAAAAGTTGAAAAAGATAATAATGAAGTAATCACACCTGAACAATTTAAGAAAGGTATTTATTCTGTAAAAACTACCAATGGCAAAGGTTACATTATAATAGTTGTAAAAGGTTTGATAGAGCCAACTGTCAAAGATTTGCGTGATGCTCGCGGATATTATATAAACGATTATCAAGCTTACTTGGAAAAACAATTGGTTGAAAACTTACGGAATAAATACAAGATAACTGTTTATCGCGATATAATAGATAAAATCACTTTTTAACCTTTGGGCAGTATGAGTAAACAAACGCTTTGGAAATGTTTGATGATTTGTTTTTTTATTGTTGCATTTACAGCTTGTAAACCAACAGGTAAAGAAAAACCATTATTGAGAGTATTTGATAACTATTTGTATCCTTCGGACATTGAAGGGTTGGTGAAAGGTAATGTTTCGAAAGAGGACAGCATTGCCATTGTAGAAAATTATATCAGCCAATGGATACGCCAAATGGTGGTTTTGGATAAGGCAAAGAATAATATAACAAAGACTTTTGATAAGGAATTACAGAGTTATAAGAATTCTTTGATAACCTATGAGTATGAGCAAACGATGATAAAGCAGCTACTCGACACTTCTGTGTCTGACGCCGAAATTCTGCAATATTATGAAGCTAACAAGGAGAATTTTGTGCTGAAGAATAATATTGTCCGAATGATATATGTAAAAATAGATAAGAATTCTCCTTCTATGTCTAAGATAAAAAAAATGATGTTTGACAGTGAGGAGATAACAGATGCTGTATTGGTGAATATTCAAAAGTTGGCATCTATTCATGCCGACGAGTATTTTTTTGACACACAAGTGTGGGTGCCGTTTAGCGATTTTCAACGTATTGTACCGATAGAGACATATAACGAGGAAATGTATATCAAGCAGAATAGAAATATATTTATTACAGGTGATACTACTTCGTATATGGCTCGTATTTTGGAATTCAAGATAGTTGACGACATATCGCCATTGAGTTTCGAGTATTCAAATATCAAGAATATTATTTTAAACAAACGTAAGATAGCTATTATAGATAAAATGCAACAAGATTTGTTGAGAGTGGCAGAGCTGGAGAATAATATAGAGCGGTTTTATGAATTAGGAACTTCTAATAGCGAGAATGGTGTTGCCCGAAATGATGGAAAATGATAGAAAAGGCTGGTAAATATTATTCCGAAGATACTAAAAATTAATTTATTTGGTTACTATAAATCCAAAATGTATTGTATAAATTATAAGTCGATGAATAAAAGAAAATTGATTTTTGCCGTTTTGTTGATGGCAGTATTTGTATTTAATATAAAAGCACAAGATTCAAAAACTGTTATTATTGATCAGGTTGTGGCAGTGGTAGGAAAGAATATTATCAAATTGTCGGACATTGAGAATAACTATGCTCAGCTGCGGGTTCAAATGGGATATGATAATGCATTCAACAATCGTTGTACTATATTGGAAAGTTTGTTGATGCAGAAACTTTTGTTGCATAAAGGTGCTATTGATAGTGTTGAGGTTCCTGAACAATATGTTGATGCCGAAGTAGAGAGACAATTGAAAATGCGTTTGAAATATTTCGGTTCTAAAGAGAATATGGAAAGAGAGGCCGGACAGAAGTATGATGAGATAAAAGAATCATACAAAAAGGTGATGTCGGAATACTTTTTGGCACAGCAAGTAGAGAATGGTGTTGTTGAAAATGTAAAGATAACTCCACGCGAAGTTACCGAATATTTCAATAGTATTCCTGTTGATAGCTTACCTATTATAGAGGCAGAATATGAGGTTTCGGAAATTGTTATAAGTCCAAAAGTAAATACTGCAGAAAGAGAGAGGGTTCGTTTGGAGTTGAATAAGTTGAGAGAAAGAATATTGAAAGGTGATAAATTTTCGACTTTGGCAACGTTGTATTCCGAAGATCCCGGCACTGCAAAAAAAGGTGGAGAGTTAGGTTTCTTTACTCGTGGAGAGATGGTAGGAGAGTTTGAGGCTGCAGCCTTTGCCTTGAAACCGGGCGAAGTATCGCCTGTTATCGAAACGAAGTATGGTTTTCACATCATACAATTGATTGAGCGTCGTGGCAATATGCTTAATGCCCGACACATATTGTTATCGGCCAAAGCCACTCCGAATGATTTGGTAGCAGCACATGCAAGATTGGATAGTGTTGTTAATGAAGTGAAAAATGGAAAATTATCATTCGAAGATGCCGCACGAAACTTTTCTGATAGTCATACAAAGATAGAAGGCGGGGTAGTAACTAATCCACAAACAGGTAATAATCGTTTTTCGGCAGAAATGTTAAAGCAGGTATTTGTTGGCCTGAATATAGAGCGAATGAGCGAAGGGGAAATATCGGGAATTATATCTTCAAAGAATGAGATGAACCAAGATGTTTATAAGGTAGTAAGATTGACACGTGTTATAGAATCGCACAAGGCAAACTTGGTTGATGATTATGACAAGATATATACCATTGCTCTGCAAAATGCCAAAAATGAGAAGTTGTCTGATTGGGCTGCGAAGATGATAAAAAATACTTATATCAAAATTAGTGATGATTATAAGGATTGTAATTTTAATTTGAATTGGTTGAAAAAATAGATTGCCATGAATACAATGTCAGATAGTGCCGTAATTGACAGCTTGGTGAAGAAATACCAAGAGTTGAAGAGCGAAATAGGTAAAATTATCATTGGTCAGGATAAGGTTGTAGATAGTTTATTGGTATCAATATTTACCGGAGGCCATTGTTTGTTGGTAGGTGTTCCGGGCTTGGCAAAGACATTGATGATAAATACACTATCCAAAGCATTGGGTTTAAAGTATAGTCGTATTCAGTTTACTCCGGACCTTATGCCTTCCGATATTATAGGCACAGAAATATTGGACGAAAACAGACAATTTAAGTTTGTGAAAGGTTCGGTATTTTCCAATATTGTACTTGCCGACGAGATAAACCGTACTCCTCCAAAAACTCAAGCGGCACTATTGGAAGCAATGATGGAAAAATCGGTTACTGTATCGGGGGTGTCCTATAAACTTGATAAACCATTTTTTGTGTTGGCCACACAAAATCCTATAGAGCAGGAAGGTACATACCCTTTGCCCGAAGCGCAGTTAGATAGATTTATGTTCAATGTAAAGCTCGATTATCCCACATTTGAGGAAGAATTGGAGATAGTGAAAACTACTACTATAGATAGAACAGAGGAAATAAAAGTAGTGCTTACTGCCGAAGAAATTTTGAATTATCAAAGAGTGATACGCAGGCTTCCTGTACCTGACAATGTATATCGTTATGCTGTGAGTTTGGTTGCCAAAACACGTGTATCGGGCGACGATGTTCATCCCTATGCAAAGAAGTATATATCGTGGGGTGCCGGTCCTAGAGCATCGCAGTATCTGATAATGGCTGCCAAAACCAATGCCGCTTTGGCAGGAAAGTATTCGCCCGATATAGAGGATGTAAAAGCTGTTGCGGTCGAAGTGTTGCGTCATAGAATTGTACGTAATTATTATGCCGAAGCCGAAGGCGTTTCAACCGATACCATTATAAAGGAATTGTTGGATAAATAATAGTCGATAGCATGAAAAAGAAAGTTTTGTTAGGTATATTAGCTACTTTGTGTGTTGTATGTACTTATGCCCAAAGTGCCATATATTATCCCAATATAAAGACCTTGAAACCTAGTGCCGAAACCGGTTTGTTGGAACCGGAGTCGTTTGTTCTTCTGTTGGAATATCCGCAGGGTCAGCCCTCTTATAATATCGAAGATATAGATTTGTTGGATTCGGTTTATCGTATTGCTTTCTCCAGAACCAATCCTAAGATGTACACTTTTGTGATAGAAGGTTATGGTACTGCTGCCGATCAGGATTTGGTAAAAAGCAGAGTGGATGGTGTGTACAACTATTTTACGGGACGTTGCGACGCTCAGTTTATGATACGTATAGCTCCTAATCCTATCTCGTCGTCCTGTTCGGGCGATTCGGTAGAGATGGTGCGCTACGAAGTACCTACCGATAGAAAGTATTACGATATTGCCGAACTGCCTCAAAGCAAACAGGTATTCAATAAAAAACCTTTGCTGGATAAGGTGAAAATAACCATTGCCAACAACCCCAAAGCATGTGTTGGAGATTTTGAAGGTTGCAGTGTGCCATCGAAAGACTCTATAATCCGCTCCTATTATTCATCGGTAACTTTGGCAAAAGGGTCGTTGTTGAGAATAAAAAACACCAAGGACAAATGTCCCGATGATGTAGAGTTTTCGATAGAGGAACACCTAAACTACAGAGAAATTTTGGATAAGTATTTTCTTGTTCCCCACAAAAGACAGATAATAATACAAACAGGTTTTATAGTACTGCACAGCAATTACAAGAGGGAGTATAACGAATGTTCGCAACCTCTTCCCGACTCGATATTTGTAACCTTTCCCGTAACTCAGGATCAGCTTGAAAATAAGATAAGGGTATTTGCCAAAAAATATACCGACAATGGTGCAGAGTATAAAGGTTTGCCAACAAGAAAATTGTCCTCGAAAGTATCGTTGAGTGTGCAGGCCAAGATAGATCCCACACAGATAGATACAATATTCTTGGGCAAACGTATAAAGGTAGAAGAGGTGGATGATTACTTCTACAAAGTGAAAACCGATGCCGAAGAGGGAACCATTACTGTTGGCGACAAGTTTTACAAACCCTATCGTATCGACAAAGAGGGCAACTATGAATTAAAGAAACCTTTGCGTGCATTGTTCAGAATGGAAAATGATGCCGAAGAAGAAGAAATAGAAGAATCGAAAATTGATAAAAAATATGCCGATGACGAGGAGATAGAATAGCTTTGCGATACTCCTTTTTTATATTCAAGATTAAATACATATATTGATATGTCGAATTATTTACAGTCCAATGTAACCAAAGTTACCACTCATGTTCTACGCAACATGAAACAAAGTGGCGAAAAGATAGCAATGCTTACGGCCTACGACTATTCGATGGCACGTTTGCTCAACGATACAAAAATTGATGTAGTGTTGGTTGGCGACTCGGCTGCCAACGTTATGGCAGGCTACAACACCACACTGCCCATCACCCTCAACGAGATGATTTATCATGGTGCCTCGGTGGTGCGTGCCATAAGCAGAGCCTTGGTGGTGGTGGATTTGCCTTTCGGTACCTATCAGGGCAACTCCAAGGAAGCCCTGGCTTCGGCTATACGTATAATGAAAGAAACGGGTGCCGATGCCGTTAAGCTCGAAGGCGGAATAGAGATTTTAGAGTCGGTCAATCGTATTCTTACAGCCGGAATACCCGTAATGGGACACCTTGGGCTTACTCCACAATCTATCAACAAGTTTGGAACCTACAACGTAAGAGCCACCGAAGAGGCCGAAGCCAAACGCCTTGTCGAAGATGCTCATATACTGGAAAAAGCAGGATGCTTTGCATTGGTGTTGGAAAAAATTCCTGCCAAATTGGCTGCCCAAGTTACCAAGGAGGTAAAGATTCCTACCATAGGTATAGGTGCCGGTCCCGATGTAGACGGGCAGGTGTTGGTGCTACATGATATGTTGGGAATAACACAAAAATTCTCTCCCCGCTTCCTTCGCCGCTACCATGCTATAGGCGAGGAGATAACAAATGCCGTAAAACAATATATCGCAGACGTTAAGTCTGTGGATTTCCCCAACGAGAAAGAACAATATTAATATAAACCCCGAATATTACAACTATGGAAATAACCTTTCTTTGTTATCCCAAATGTACCACATGCCAAAAGGCAAAAAAATGGTTGGACGATAACAATATACCCTACGCTCTGCGCCACATAGTGGAGCAAAACCCTACTGCCGACGAACTTAGGCAATGGTATGAGCAAAGCGGTTTGCCACTGAAAAAATTTTTCAATACAAGCGGACTTATGTACAAGGATTTGAAGCTCAAAGACCGTTTGCCGGCAATGACGGACGAGGAGCAGCTGGCTCTGCTATCCACAAACGGTATGCTGGTAAAACGGCCAATGATTATTGCCACCGGCAAAGTGCTTGTAGGATTCAAGGAAACGGAATGGAATGATGCACTGCTTGATAACTAAATGATATTGGCGGGTTTTGAGTTGCGATTCAAAACCCGCTTTTTTGTTGTTCACAAACTCCCACACTTGCCCATCCTAACCCTGCGGGTTACGACCCAAAAGTGCCATACTTACGACCCAAAACTCCCATAGTTTTGACCCCTAAGTATGGCACTTACGTATGCCAAACCGCATACTTATGCCCGGCAACCATTATAAACAGAAATCCCTATATATATTGGGCGAATGCGATTCGCCCCTACAATTATCCGCCTGCATATCCGTA
>JAFWBF010000230.1 GCA_017507285.1 Bacteroidales bacterium
AAAATAAAAATGCAATAATATACAAGTAATATGAAAATGAACAAGGTTTATACTTTATTGGCTCTTTTCCTTCTTTCTGTGTTTAGCCACACCGATTTGAATGCGCAGAGTACTGTGGGAAAAGATTTTTGGGTAACGTTTCTGCCTAATTTTACTGAAGATGTGGATAACTTAAGCTTGCTTGCGGCAGGTAGTAACAGTTGTACGGGAACTGTAACAAATCCTCGTACAGGGTGGACAGTATCTTTCTCCATTACTCCGGGAGTTATTACCACAATAAATATTCCACTATCTGCAGTATATGATCATGATGCTTCTGATTCAATCATAAACAAAGCATTGCATATTACAACTACGGATTCAATATCATTATACGCTAGTAACTTTGAGGCGTTTACTTATGATATAACTAATGTGTTGCCTACAGCATCATTGGGTTCGGACTACGTTATACAAACGTATGTTAGTCAGTCTGAATTTTCGGTGATTGCAATAGAGGATAGTACGGAAGTAACTATTGAATTGTCAGAAAATTCATTGAATCATACTGCAAATACACCTTTTATTATAACATTAAATGCCGGACAATGTTACCAGGTTAAATCCGAAACAGCTGTTGACTTATCAGGCTCTGTCATATCTGCAAGCGACAATAAAAAGATTGCTGTTTTTGCAGGTAATTATGCTAATAGGGTACCTTATGAACACGAAGGTCGTGATCATTTATTTGAGCAAATGATACCTACATCGTGTTGGAGTAAAGGTTTTGTTCTTACAGGTTCTATGATGAGAACAAATGACAGAGTGAGAGTTACAGCACTGAATGATAATTGTCAAGTAAGGAAGGATGGTGTGTTGCTTACGACCCTTAATGCACGACAAACGTATGAATTTGAGATGACAAGTAGTACTCCGGTTGCATACCTCGAGACATCGGAGCCGGCAAGTGTGTTCTTGTATTTTACGGGGGCTTGGTATGGTGGCGAAAATGGGGACCCTTCTATGGTTGTTATAAATCCTATAGAACAGAAGATGGATAATGTCACGTTCAGCACTTTCAATTCAGGAACTATAGCTTATCATTACATAAATGTTGTTACGAAAACTGTCAACGTTCCTAATATGACGTTAGATGGTAATAGTATATCTTCTGAATTTACTACAGTTCCCTCACGACCAGATTTTTCATATGCAAGAATTACGATAAACCATGGTACGCATACTTTGAGCAACATTTCTTCAGGTGAAGAAAAAGGTTTTATTGCCCACGTGTATGGCTTGGCTTCGTGGGAAAGCTATTCCTATTCGGTAGGCTCTATGATGGTTGCTATTCCAACAAATGCTCACCTTATAGTTAATGGCTTGGATGCGGATGATTATCCCGAGGGTTTTGAGATATGTAATAATAGTGATAGTAGTTTTGTTTTTGACCTTGAGTTGAACTATGAGCCTAGTAATGTTGTGTGGGATTTTGGCGATGGAACAACGGCCGAGGGTTATCCCATTACTCATAATTACGATACTCTTGGACAGTATGATGTCTCGTGTAGCATTTATACTTTGAACGAGGGGGTGGAGACTTTGGATACCATCTTGTTTACGATGCTGAGTGTTAAGCAGACGTACGATACCACGATTGAGGCTTCGATATGTGGTGGCGAAATGTATACCGATAATGGCTTTAACGAAAGTGAAACAGGTATATATGTAGATACGTTGCAAACTATATACGGATGCGACAGTATAGTGCGGCTCGACCTTACGGTACACCCTGCATATAACGACACTATTTTGTCTTATATTTGCGAAGGCGAGGTTTACAATCAGAATGGTTTCTATTTGGATACTGACACGGTTATAACCCGGCGGGGTCAAACTATATATGGCTGCGATAGCATTGTCACATTGATATTGAAGGTGGGTGCATTGTATAGCGATACCATTCATGCCTCTATAACCGAAGGCCAATATTATGATGAATATGGGTTCAACGAATGTGAGGAGGGATTTTATAGCCGGCATTTGACAACAGTCAATTATGGTTGCGATAGTTCGGTATACTTGGTGCTTAGCGTCAATCAGCGGTCCGATTTGTACGTGCCCAACTGTATAACTCCTCTTTCACCAACCAACTCCAAGTTCGAGATAGTACATGGCAAGTCGTTGGCTATCGACGAAGTTTACATCTACAATCGTGCCGGCGAGATATTGTTCCATTCTATTGGCAATACCGAGGCGTGGGATGGAACCTACCATGGCTACTATTGCCCGCAGGCGGCATACGTATACGTTATCTACTACCATGAAGTGGGCAATCTAGGAAAGAAAGAAAAGGTAGGTACGGTGGTTTTGCTTTATTAGTGCTTTTGACCGCTAAGGTGTAGCGCCTCTTGTGGTACGTGCATAAGCGAACATGCTAAGATATGTCCGCTTGTATTGTATATACTATATTCCCAATAGCACTATCAACTTGGAGGGCTTTCCTCCGTGGGCTCGTGTAACACTTCTACACGTCGGCGTAGTAGTCGCCCTGGTCGCCGGCGTAGATGGTAAATTCTTGCTTGTCGGCTATTTGGTCGAGAGTGCTATGGTTGGCTACTGCCACGATGTTTTTTTTCTATAGATTGTGCCCTGCAAGCTGGATATTCTTGTTCACTTCAAAAAAAGCGGAGAAAGATAGTCCCGTCCTCGAGTGCGGGGGGGGTAAAAGTCGAAGAGGTACATGTCGCCTTGCAAATCATTCCGTATCTGTAGCTATGTTTGGCTCTCGAGACTGTATCGGCTTTGCCTCGTAGTTTTAGCTTGGTGATGAGGTAGCATAGCTGTAACCTTCCAACGAATCGTTTACGTAGCCCAACGGTATTATGGGTAAAAGGTGGATTTTTGCTTTTGGTGCAATAAAAAAGAAGTATTGCAGTTATTCAACCAATGACATGTTATTTGATTAACGACCAAATATAAAAATATGATAGAAGTATATATCGAAAACAGCGGCGAACGCATACTTGTACCGCAGGGCGTGTCGCTGGCTGAGCTTGGCGAAAACTACAAGCATCTTACTCATTACCCCATACTTGGGGCTTTGGTAAACAATGAGATTAGCGATTTGGGCTACCGCATTTACAAGCCCAAACGTATTATGTTTTTTGATGTTAATAGCCGCCACGGCTATAGGATGTATATCCATTCGGTGGCCTTTTTGCTCTACAAGGCTGTGCACGACCTTTTCCCGAAAGGTAAGCTGTATATCGAACATTCGCTCTTGAACGGATTGTTTTGCCGTATTGCCGATGTGGATGGCGAGGACAATGTAAGCCTGGCTTACAAGGTACGTGAACACATGAATGTTTTGGTGGAGAAGGATTTGCCCTTCACTTCGCAAAACATGATGATGGAGGATGCTCTAAAGCTGATGGCAGAAACAGGCAACGATGAAAGCCACCGCCTGATGCAAAACAGTAATAGGCTCTATGCCCCGATAGTGTTTTTGGACGATACGCCGCACATGATTTATTCCAAGCTGGTACCTTCGACGGGATTGCTCAAGGTGTGGGACTTCCGTGTGTTTAGCGATGGTTTTTTGCTACAAATGCCTTCGGCCGACCAGCCGATGATTCTATCGTCGTACCACGATACTCCACGACTATTCAAGATCTTCCGCGAGCATCGCGAATGGAAAAACCTACTGCAAACGCTATATGTGTGCGACCTCAACGACAAGGTGCGTGCCGGTAAGGCCAATTTTCTGATACAGGTGGCCGAGGCTTTGCACGAAAAGAAGTACTCACT
>JAFWBF010000231.1 GCA_017507285.1 Bacteroidales bacterium
ATTTTATTACATATTCTTCTTTGTAACATGTGGCATATTCCAGTGTTACTGATTTGTCTTCTCTTAGATAGATAGGATCTTTCTTTAGCGAAGCAATAGCCTTTTTGGTGTCGCCATCAAACTGTGCAAGGCGTTCTTCCACCAGCTTTTTGATATATGGTTTGAATATCAAATCGGGATGTTCGAATATGTATTTTATTGGTTTCTTCTCCTCTATGGTTCGGATTTTGCCATAAACGCTTTCTTCGCTTAGGCTTCCGCGTGGCACCACTATGCCCGATTGCATTACTACTTTTTTGCCTTTCTTGTACACCACACGCTTGCCGGGAGTGGTTGCTTTCTTTCCGGCTTTGAACGATACAAGTATTTCTTCAACCTTTTCCCGTACTATCTCAACGGGGAAATGTGGCTGAATGACTACCCATTTATTTAGCAACGAAAGTTTTTCTTTCCATTCGGCACCTTGTTTTTCCACTTCTTCAAACATTTCATCTCTTTCGGTGTTCAGGTTGTTTAGACGTTGTATATATCCTTGTTTGGTACATGCTATAGTAAGAGCGTCAATGGCATGGTGGCGATGATCCATTCGTTTGCTCCAATCTTTGATGCGTTCTTCGGTATGTTTCTGACCTTTGTGTTCAAACTCTACCATTTCGGTAAGTCCACCAAGTTTGTAACGCTCAAAGTTTATGCTGTGCAGTATCTCGTCGTATCCCCAGTTGTGTCGCAAAAAGTCGGTAACGCTACCGCTTGTGCTCCACACATTGCGGCATACTTGACGTAGTATTTCCTGCGACTTGCGTGCTATATATTGACTTTCTCTCAATTGGCGGTCTATAAAATCGGTAGGTATTTTATCGGCAGGCGTAAGTAAGCGTTCACGTTTGGTTTTGGATATTTTTTTGTTTTCGTAATAGTTTTCTACACGTTTTACATATTCATTAAAAGCTTCCTCGCCTTTGCTTTTCATATAGTCGTAGGCAGTACGATTGTTCTTTTCGTGGTTACACTTTTGACAAGAACATACCTTGTTCGAAAAACTGTCGTCGAAATATAACGACTTAGGAATAATATGTTCTACTTCGTTATTGGTTCCGGCTAAAAATTCTTTAACATTCACCGGCTGACCGCAATAGAAACATTTTTGTTCTGCCTCGTTCCACATCTTGTACTTTTGTATCCTGTTTTTCGACGAACGTATGCCATATTCGGCTATTCTCTTAGATATGTCTTCGTTTTCTTTTTGGCTTTTGTTGTTGCGTTTGAAACTTTCGTTTCGTTCATCTTTGCTTTGTTTCAGCTCTCGAGCCAATTCTACCCTTATTTCATCAATAGTACCATATTGGACAATAATTGCATTTACCACATTTATCATCTGGTTCAATATCTTTTCCACTATGGGTTGGCGAAGTTCGTTCTTTTGTATTTGTGGTAGTTTGGTGAGTAGTTCACGTGCCTCGTTTTCGGCTTTTGTTATGCTGTTGGAGTGGTTTACTCCCACATATTCGCAAGCCTCATTGTACTTCATGCCATCTTCGAGGTAGGGAAGTATTTTTCGCATAAACTTTGCCGACTTATTGCCAAAGCCCGGTTTTACAAAGTCTAATGCAAACAATGCGTTTACGGTTTCGTCATCTTCAATGCCAAAGTTCTTTTTCAAGGCATTGCGTAGTTCCTCTTTGTCTTGAATAGAATATACGGTATGCCATAACTTGTATAGCGGTTGTTCTTCGAAATTGGGGTTAATTACCTTTATAATTTCGCCGGTGTCGGGATTAGCTTTGTCCAAAGTAATGTAGCTCAAGTTGAATTCTATAAGTTTATCAACGTCATCTATTTTAGATAAAGCTTTCTTTAATTGGCATAAAGTAGTATTGCCTTGCAGTCCTTTGCCAATAGCTTTTCCTCCCCACCAACCGTCGGCTTTGGTAATGTTAAGTATCTTATACATGTCGGTCAATGTCATTTTTTCGTTTTTGTTCAAATGGTCAAACATTGCCCTGCGTTGTTCTTTAGTTATGTATAGTTCATCGTTTTTGCGGTTTTTCAATGTAAGGTTGTTTACGGTTTCCCATATTTTGCACACTTGGAATAATGGCGAAGATTTGGGTGAAACTTTTGGACCATCGTAAACCACTTTACCTTCTTTATTGGTGTATGCACGTTTCTCAAATTCGCATATTGATATAAGATGCTTACACGATTTTAGTTTGCGTTGGTAGAAGATGATTTCGTTTCGTATTTCTTTTATAATATCATCGGTAAGAATATCGGGATAGAATACTTTTTGGCATTCCATTATTTGATCGTACTCAGCCTCGTAGGCTTTGCGTGGAAACACTTGCTCTTTGGTGCGATAGGTGTAGAATTTTCCTTTGTCGGTTGTTATTTCACTTTCTCTTAAATTGTCGGCAAAGAATTGGCCAATGGTTTTGTTTAATTCTTGAATATGAGTATATCTATTGTTTACATTAGCAACATATTCTCGTTGTTTGGTATCGGCATTTTCATCGGCTTTGGCATGTTTGTAACCTCTCTTTTGGTTTATATGGTAGAGCACCCTGCCTATTTCGGGGAGCGAAAGCTGTTTTCCACTTGTGGCAGCATCGGCTCGCAATTGCCATAGTTCCAAAACAGGTAGTTTTATCAAACGTTCATCGGGTAGCATACCCAATTCTCTTAGTTTGTTTGTAAGGTTTTGTCTACGCTGTTGGTATCTGTCATAGCCTTTTCGTGTGGTACGTTTTTCTGTTCTTTTTTGGTTTTTTGATATTGCATTTCCTGACGAAAATTCGTTGGCATCATCGGGTGTCAGAGGTATTATTCTGCTACCCAAGCCAAGTATTTCTTTTGGTTCATTATTTTCTGTACTTATTACAGCCCAACCTATGCTGTTTGTCCCTAGGTCTAAGCCTAATATCTTTTTCATGGTTTTATATCTTTTTTATAATTATATACTATGTTGTTTGAATGTGCAAAGATATGAAATATTTTGAAATCTACAAAATAAAAAAAGAGCGAGAACCAAAATTCCCACTCTAGATGTTTTCACAACGGAATAATCCTTATTGTGATTTGCTTTATTTTCGTGCTGCAAAGATAATACATTTTTTTCATATACAAGCAAATAAAAAAATATTTATTTTTGTTTCTTATTATAAGTGTCTGTGTTTAAGAATGTATGTTTTGAAATATTTTTTTACTTTTTTTATTTATCCTATAAAATATAAGGCAGGAAAAACAAAGTTGTCGAGATGTTTTTGGGTATTTTGTGGTAGTTTTACGCCATCGTTTAGATACTTAAATATGGTTTGTGTATCAAAGTGCTGTTATGTGAAAATATGCAACAGTACTGCAACAGAGGTGCAATACTATTGCATAAACCATGCTGTTGGGCCCTTAAAACTCCCATAGTTTTGGGTAAAAGTGTGGCGGTTTTTTGCGTGGAAAGCAGTACTTGTAGAGAAAAAAACGATTATTCGTTTTTCCAAAAACGATCGATCGGTTGTATATGGACCGAATA
>JAFWBF010000232.1 GCA_017507285.1 Bacteroidales bacterium
GGCCTCCTTCATCGAGTCGCCCGATACATGGATGACAAACACGGGGCGCAAGCCCACCAATTCTCGCGGAAGCATCAGATACTCTCCCCTCTCGGGATCTCCGATTTCCGTAGGTATCCCTGCCTGCACATCCGCATCGTAATATTGCACGGGGCAGTCGCAAAGCATGGGCTTCATGCCGGCCTTTTCCAGCTGGCCGAGTATATCGTTTAACTCTTGTTCGTTCATAGGTATAAAGTTGTTTTTAGGGTTAAAAATACCCGACAGCACACAAACGGTGCTGCCGGGAGAAATAGATTGATTAGGTATAATCAATAAAATTATTTTATTGTCCAACCGGCTGGGATACCGCTATCACCAGCAGGAAGTGAAGTCATTGTTGAAGCCTTGGTAAATTCACCAGTAGCAGCAACGTCTTTTACCCATTTATTCAAACAATCAGTAGCACTGATGTCTGTAGCGAGCATGGTGATGTTGCTTAATTTAGTACAATTAGAGAACATTAATTCATAACATCCTTCCACCAATTTTTCAGCAGGAAGTTCAGGAGCAGTTTCCAAAGAGGTACAACTCATAAACATTTGCTTATAGCATGTGCTTGCCAAAGTAGTAGCCGGAAGACGTGCAGGAGCGGTTTTCAAATTTTCACACATAGCGAACATCTGATAATAGCAATTTGGTGCCAAAGTAGTAGCAGGAAGTGCAGGTGCGGTTTCCAAAGCTTTACACAAATCGAACATCTGAGAATAGCAACTTGGCGCCAAAGTTTCAGCAGGGAGTTCAGGAGCTTCTGTCAAAGAGATACAACCATAAAACATGGCCAAATAGCATGCTTCTGCCAAAGTAGTAGCCGGAAGTGCTGGTGCCGAAGTCAGTTGTGCACAATTATAGAAAAGTTCTTTAAATGTTGCACTGCTTGTATCAACAGTCTTATAAGTAGCATAATCAATCAAAGTACGGATATCACCGGTACAAGCCACACGAGTTTCTTCTGTAAATGAAATTTTAGAACCCACTGGCAGACCATGCTCTTTAACACCGTCATATGTACCATCCGTATTGTTTACACCACGCAAATACAACTTTACACCCTCACTGAAATCAATTTCTTCGTTTGCAAGCAAGGGTTCGAAATTGACACCGTCTAAAGAATATTCCAAGTCATTACCTGTATACTTTAATGTCTGATCAGCACCGGCAGTGAATGTTACGTACGGTATAACTTCTTCCAACTCAATCGTTGCTGTATAGAATTTGCCTGCTGTCATTGGTTGGCCAATAGACAATTCAGCTACATACTCTTCGTCACCAATAGTAACTGTAAAGTTGAAAGTATGATTTTCACTAAAAGGGATAAATGCCGGCAAGAAGATAAAGATATCCTCTTTCGACTCCGGTTCAACGGTAATGGCTTCTACATCGTCCGGAAGAGTCACTCCTCCCATTACGATTTTAGAGATTGATGCATTGACTGTCTTGTTTTCAAATTTAAATGTCGGCTTCAAGACAGTTGTTTTGTGTTCAAACTGAATGGGTTGTGTAAGGTCGAATACTCGAGCTGACATCCATACATAGTTTTCGTTCAAGGTACCGTCTTGGGGAGCCAGGTTAGCAATGCTACCATATTCAGCATAGTAAGGGCCCGATTCGCTAGGCAATGGACCCTCGAACTGGTTGCCCGATGTTTGTTCAAAGGTAGTTACTTTGGTCTCATCGGTAGCATCGTACATCAAGAACGACTCGCCGCTTGCCTTCCAATCTACCTTGATAATAGGTAAGTCTCCTTCACCATTGTATTCCAACGCTACACGCGACTGGGCATTGCCCTTAATGTTTGCAGTTACACTTACTTTCTTTCCCAAGGTGTTTTCAACGCCTGTCAATTCGTCGTCTTGCTGGCAACCTGCCAAGGCTACCAACGCACCCATGAATGTTGCAAATAAAAACTTTTTCATAACTGTGTACATTTAAAAAAATTACTGTGGCTGATTTACAGAACCACCGTTAGTGAAATCATCTAAGATACCGTTACCGCTTCCGCTTACTGCAAAACCTTTTTCTACTTCTACTTCTACAATCTCCACCTGTGGAGCTTCGTAGTTCATAATTTCAGTTGTGTTCATCTTTCTTTATTTTATTAATTAATATATATTTCTTTGTGCATGATATAAAAAAAATAGCGGCTCTCCGCACAACGGGATGTGCAGAAAGTCGCTATTCGATGGGGTTATCTATACAGAAGAGAGCGAAGGAGCGTGTTTACCCCCCCCTATTAGTATTTGTTAACATTAAAATGTCGTTTTCTAACAAAAATTGAAATTTACTCATCTGTATACACGTGCATTAATTCAGACAAATATAGGGATATTATTTAACAAAGCAAATTTTTTCAACTAAATTATTTCATAACAGCATCAGGAGGCCTGTAAGCGGCATGGAAAACAGCGGGTACAGAGGGAAGAAAAGAGGGGGTGTGGTCGGATGGTCGGATGGTCAGTTAAAAACACACTCCCCTCTTTTTCAAAAGAAGTAACCTCTTTCTTTTTTATAATATAATAATATTTATAATATATATA
>JAFWBF010000032.1 GCA_017507285.1 Bacteroidales bacterium
ATTTTAAAGGTTTATAATTTGATTCCTCAGTAGCTCAGTTGGTTAGAGCACATGACTGTTAATCATGGGGTCCTAGGTTCAAGTCCTAGCTGGGGAGCAACATGATTCAATGATTTTTAAAGGTTTATAATTCAAAAAGAGTTACAGTTCCCCGTAACTCTTTTGTTTTTTTGCACGTGTATTTAATTATGTCTATGCTATTCCTCTCTGATTCTTTATTGTTTCGTATGCCTCGTTTATTTCGCGAAATTGCTGCTCGGCATTCTTTTTCACCTCATCACCCAATCCTTCCACCTTGTCGGGATGAAACTTCATTGCCAATCGGCGATAAGCTTTTTTCACCTCCTCATTAGTTGCAGCTTCTGTTATTCCCAACACCGAATACGGATTTTTTACATATTTTTCCGATGATGATGATGATGACCTTCCTGCTGTATGCCGCTCGTGGATAGAAACATAGTCGTACGACGATATACGCAACTGCGATGCTATGGTTTTTAAAACGGCCTCTTCTTCGGGGCTGCAACAATTGTCGGCGGCAGCCACACTGTACAAGAAATCAAACAAATGCATACGTGTGGCATAGTTGGTGTTTTCTTTTATCTGCCTACACACATCGTATACCGAATAATCCCTACCCATCAAATCACGCAAAACATGCAGCAAATCCGTTGCCTGACGTTCTCCAAAATTCAGTAATAGGAATTTCTTCACATGGTTAAGTTCGGACTTTACCACCTTGCCATCGGCTTTCATCACTGCTGCTATCAATAGCAAAAACGACACTCTTATATCGTTTGGAGTAGTGTATTGTCCACGAGTTCTGTAAGTCGATGTTCCAGCGCCTTGACCGTTCAATTCCTTACCTGCGGCATCCACAGCCGAACCTACCACAAAGCCCAATATAGCTCCTATGGGGCCCATAAAAGCCCAACCCAATCCGGTAATTATCCATTTAGCCCACTTCATAATCTATCTAGTATTTAATGCTTTATAAATTTGTTCTTGTATATCGGTTCGTATATTAAGTTTGGAAAGTTTGTTATCTTTGGTATCGGGATATACCCTATTGGATAGAAAGATATATATAAGTTGATATTCAGGGTCAACCCACACAAATGTACCCGTAAACCCCGAATGGCCGAAACTACTTTGCGAAGCCATTGGCGACACATGAGAGCTACTTCCCGAAATAAAAGGTTTGTCAAAACCCAAAGCCCTACGGTTGTTGCCTTTGGCATAATACCTTGTGTTGAACATAGCCACAACGCTGTCTGTCAGATATCTTTTTCCTTCATACATTCCATTATCCAACAGCATCTGCATCAAGGCAGCTAAATCCGAAGCGGTAGAAAACAGTCCAGCATGGCCTGCCACACCGCCCATCAGGGCTGCATTTTCGTCGTGTACAGTGCCTTGCAACTGCTGAAAACGGAAATGCCTATCGTTCTCTGTAGGAGCTATCCCCGTTTTTGGATATCCATGCTCCAACGGATTGAAGGTTGTGCTGTTCAACGCCATTGGTTTGTAAAAATGTTTCTGCATAAATATATCCAACGGCACCCCGCTGACGGTTTGTACCAAATCGCCCAAAAAGATAAATCCAAAATCGCTATACACATACTTTTTTTCTTTCAAAAGCTTTGTATCGGTTATTTTATCAAGAATCTCTTGTCGATAGTTTTTATGCACATAAAGGCCATCGGCTATCATCATATAGTTGAGCGAATCTTCGGGCGAACATACGCCAAGACCTTTGTCTACAACATCATTCTCTACGGCATCTTTCCAAAAGGGAACAAAAGCCTGCAACTTTGCATAATGGCTCAACGCTTCACGTATGGTTATCTTCTTCTTGTTGGTATGCTTCAGATAAGGCAGATAGGTGGATAGATAATCGTCGAGCGACACCTTTCCGGCATCCACCAGCTTCATCACCGCCAAGGTTGTAGCCGCAATCTTTGTAACGGAAGCAATATCATACATCGTAGCTTGTGTAACGGGAGCCGAAGCCGTATCATAAGTAAAATTGCCAAAGGCCTTGTTATAAACCACATATCCATCCTTAGCCACCAGCACCTGACAACCCGGATAGGCACGTTGGTCTATACCATAACATACGATAGAATCAATGCCTTGCAGCGCCTTCTCGTTTATACCCACATCTTTTGGCAAAGCCACCGGCATACGTATTTTGGCGGTCTGTTTTCCCAATCCTTCCGAAAATACGCCCGCCGATACCGGTATTTTTCCCCCCATAGCTATACCTCCAAACAGAGCATTGGCTGCTGCCATCTGCGTCTGCTCCACATTCTGATAGGCTAAAACCACAGCCTCAATGCCATCGGCATCTATAAGCTGCGAATAGCCGTAGGGCGACATAAAGCCCACTACAATCATTTCTGACTGCTGTCGTTGCAACGAATCCAACATCAACAATATTTCGTCCGAAACGCCGTAATTTCTTTTCGAAGTAGGGTTGGCATAAGCATAGATGGACACCAGTACCATATCGTACTTTGCAGCTTCGAGTAGCAGTGTGTCCAAGCTATCACGTTGTGCATCATAATAGTAATGCACACACCTGGCATAATTATCCACCGCTTGGGTAAACAAAGAAGGTTCGTCTGTACCAACTACTATCGACATTATTTTCCGGGAACCAACGTTTTTAATAGGCAACAACGAATTTTCGTTTCGAAGAACCGTAATAGACTCTTCGGCCAAGCGGGATGTCAACTGCTGGCAACGAGCATAATCGTCCGAAGAGGGCACTCTAAGGCTGTCCAAATTCAAATTATGCAAGCCGTAACGATATTTTGCCTTCAAAATTTTCTTGCATTTAAGATCTACAAGCCGTATCAGCAACGAATCGGTTTCGCAGGCTTTGGCAATACATTCCACTGCCTTGGGCATATCGTCGGGCAAAAGAATAACATCGATTCCCGAACGTAAAGCCTCCAGCTCTCCCCTACCGTTTTTATAATGTTTGGTTATAGCCTTCATATCCATACCATCGGAAAACACTAGTCCGTTGAACCCCATCTCTTTTCGCAACAAATCATTAACAATGAAATGCGACAACGATGATGGTCTATTCCTTCGCGAATCGTAGGCATCAACCTGCAAATGTGCTATCATCATACCTTCTACACCGGCAGCTATAAGCTCGCAAAAGGGATAGAGCTCCACCGAATCCAAATAATCTTTATCGTGGTTTACGGCAGGCAAATCGTGGTGGCTGTCCACATCAGTATCGCCATGACCGGGAAAATGTTTGGCCACTGCCATAACCCCATTGTCCTGCAAAGCGCGGGCATACATTATACCCTTTCGGGCAACATTGTCACGGTTTTCGCCAAACGAACGGGCACCTATCACCGGGTTCAAGGGGTTGGAATTAATATCCACACAGGGAGCAAAGTTGATATGTATGCCCATCTTACGACATTGGATAGCTATCTCTTGACCAATACTATATATCAAACTATCGTTCTGCAAAGCCCCCATCATCATCTGGCGAGGAAAAGAATAGGCATCTTTAAGCCTCATTCCCAAGCCCCATTCGGCATCAATTGATACAAACAAGGGCACCTGTGCCATGGCTTGCAAACGCTTGGTTGTCTGCAACTGATCAGCTGCATTGCCGGCAAAGAAACACACACCGCCGGCATAATAGTCCGATACATTATCGTAAAGTTTCTCAAGTTTCTTGGTATTATTATTGGTAGGAACCCTCACAATCATAAGCTGTCCTATACGCTGCTCAAGCGTAAGAGAGTTAAAAACCGAATCTACCCAACGGCTTTCGTCTATGTAATTAATCGTTTGTGCTACAGATATGTTACTGTATAAAAGTGTTTGTATGATGAGTATTGTTGCGATGTATTTTATTGCTTTCATATAGAATGTGATTTCGTTTCCGAAAAATAACGTAAAATATGCTTATAAATTGTTTTGTATTGA
>JAFWBF010000233.1 GCA_017507285.1 Bacteroidales bacterium
GTAAAATATCCACCCAATTCCTTGCTTACATTCCTCGAGTCTTCAAAACGGAGAGAGTCTAACTGATACTCTTCTCTACCCCAAACCAAAGTATCGGTAGTGATTCTATCGTCGGAATTGTAATAACTCGAAGCTATTCCCATTTCAATCTCACCATTTTCGGAATAAGGGTATGAATAATCAACATCAAAGTCTATACTATTGCTCAATCCTTTATTCAGATACTTCCTATCGAAATTAAGATTGGTGTAGGGTGGCTGATACTCACGTATAGTAGCATTGGTATATTTGTTTTTATTGAAACTTCCTGACAAATCCGCCATTATCTTATGCCCATCGTTATTGAACTTATGCTCGTAACTAAGTCCATAGTATCCAAAAGTATAAATGCTACGATAGTCATCTTCTGTAGTATAATTATATTCAATACCACTCTCTCTGCGGAAATAGTCGTAGAATGTCTTAGAACCACTATTGGACGAATTTACACTTCCCCAAAAGGATATATTGTTCATAGAGTCGAACTCATACGACATACTTACATGGATGTTTGGCGATAAATATTCGCGGTCAGTCTTGGAAGTATAGTCTTGATAGCTTGCGGTATCCTTGTTTTGATCAAGAAATATTGAATAACCCTCCGACTCGTTATTTCTCTTGGAATACCAAGCACCTGCATATACGTTGAACGACAACTTTTCGTTGGCCCACATATATGATACCCAAGGCGAAAGACTTGGTTGCTGCGAAGCACGAAGTCCAAAACTTGTGAAACTGTTGTGCTTTACGTGTGCCGAAGTTACTATATTGATAACACCACCATCTGTTTTAGAACCATAGCGAGCCGAAGGATTGGTAATAACCTCTATACGTTCCAACGCATTGGCAGGCAGTTGTTGGATATATGTTTTTAGGTTTTCCTCGTTGAGGCGAGAAGGTTTATCGTTGATCCAAATTTCCACGCTACTTACACCTCTTAGGGTAACATTGCCTTCCAAATCCACCTCTACACCCGGAGCATTCTGAAGGGCATCAGCAGTGGTACCTGATTGTATGCTGGGGTCTTCCGATACGTTGTACATTGTTTTTTCGCCATCGGCAGCATACATTGGTTTCTTTTCCTTTATCACCACAGCATCTAGGCTGGTTGCACCTTTGCCTACCTTTACCACCCCAAGGTTTATATTGCCTTGTAGTACCTTTATAAGCATATAGGTACTTTGATAGCCAATACTAGACACACGCAAATAATATTCACCAGTGGGAACGTTGGTGATAGTGAATTTTCCATTCTCGTCTGTAGAAGCACCACGCACAAAAGCACTATCTTTCACGTTCAACACTCCTACATTGGCATACATAAGTTTGGTTTTACTACCTTCTTCCTCCAGCACACCTGACACTGTATAGGTGGCCACATCATTCTTCTTGTTCTGATTGTTTGCTTTCTGATTCATAGCTGATGGGTTATTGCCACGCGGAGGCATACCCCCTCTTGGTCGCCCACCTCCACCGGGACGTTGAGCCATAATCAACGTGGTACCCAACAACAGAAACAGTACTAACGACAACACTTTTAATCTATTCATAATCGTAATATATTTTTATGTGAATACTATTATTTTATTCAAAAACATCATTAATTCCAGCTAGTAACTAACGAATCTAATATTTAGTGTTTTGCAGGGCATATTTATTGCACCATTATATCAAAAAAAATCCACCGTTACAATATGGACACTTTTCCATTATGCAAACAATACCTCTCTCCCGATTCCGGACATTGAGCATTGCCTTCGCTATCAAACTCCAACCTATGTCCACACCTACTTATCCACCCCAACTGATAGGCAGGATTACCTACATACAACGCATAATCGGGTATATCTTTGGTAACTACTGCCCCTGCTCCTATAAAAGCATATTCTCCAATATTGTGCCCACAGACAATGGTGCTATTGGCACCTATAGTAGCCCCTTTACCCACATGGGTATGGGCATATTGGTCTTTCCTACTAATGGCACTGCGTGGATTAATCACATTGGTAAACACACATGAAGGTCCTAAAAACACATCATCATCGCACACCACTCCTGTATAAATAGACACATTGTTTTGCACCTTCACATTGCGTCCGAGCACCACCTTGGGCGATACTACCACATTTTGCCCAATGTTGCACTCCTCGCCTATTACACAACCTTGCATTATATGCGAAAAGTGCCATACTTTTGTACCCTTGCCAATGGTGCAACCCTCATCTATCACAGCTGTTTCGTGTGCATAGTATTCTTGTTCTACCATCTGTATGTGTTTTATTTGCTTCTGATATATTGTTCCCACTTCCAAGCCGATACCAAGGTATCTTCCAAGCTACGTTCAGCCTTCCACCCTAGTTCGTTGTTTGCCAAAGTAGTATCGGCATATATTGCCACCACATCACCTGGCCGGCGAGGAGCTATCTTATAATTTAGTTTCAAGCCGTTTACCTTTTCGAACATGCTCACAAGTTCAAGTACCGAAGTGCCTTTGCCGGTACCAACGTTGAATATCTCGTAATTCTCTTTGTTTCGACCTTCCACCATTCTTGCAATGGCAGACACATGAGCTTTGGCCAAGTCCACAACATCTATATAGTCGCGAATGCAAGAACCATCGGGTGTTGGATAGTCGTTGCCAAACACGCTCAAGCATTCTCTTACCCCAGATGCCGTTTGTGTTATAAACGGAACCAAATTGTTAGGCACTCCACGAGGCAACTCGCCTATAAGTGCCGAGGGATGAGCTCCAATAGGATTGAAATACCTCAAAGCAATACCCTTGATGACTGATGATGCCACAGTATCGCGCAATATATCTTCGCAAATCTGCTTGGTATTGCCATAGGAAGAAGTGGCCGGCATACGTGGAGTTTGCTCCGTTACAGGTAGTACCTCACTTTCGCCATACACCGTGGCAGATGACGAGAACACAATATTGCTACGATTGTACTGCTTCATCAGTTCCAATATATTCAAAAATGAAGTGATATTGTTGCGGTAATATTTCAAAGGCATCTCTACCGATTCGCCCACAGCCTTGAAAGCAGCAAAATGTATCACCGAATCAAATTCATAACGCTTGAAGACATCTTCCATAGCTTCGAAATTGCAACAGTCCACCATCTCAAAAGGAATCTTACATCCTGTTATCGCCTCTACACCTTTAAGGCAAGTGTCGTCGCTATTTGAAAAATTGTCCACAGCCACCACATCAAAACCTGCATTAATAAGTTCCACTAAAGTATGCGAGCCTATAAAACCTGCTCCTCCTGTTACCAATACACAATGTTTCTTATCGCTAATCATAGTTATATATTTTCAAAAAGAACGCAGAATAAGAAGCAATACCATAGCGTCTCATTCTGCGTCGGTTTATTATTATATTATGTAATGTTGTTTATTCAATTTATAATTTTCTATTGGTGATCCAAAGCTGTATAGATAGAATTGTTGCTCTTAAACTCGGGAACAATCTTTTTCATCTTAGCCACAATCTTGTAGTCATCACATGTATCTATTATTTCTTCCAATTCTGCAATCTCGGCATTCACCTCGTCACGAGTATATTGACGCACCTTGGCACGCATAATCTTTGGATTTTCAGTTTCGATATTATTCTCTTTGTTAGCCAAAAGCTCCTCATAAAGTTTCTCACCCGGACGCAACCCTGTTATTTCTATCTCTACATTTGGTACATGCGAAAGCATAATCATTTTCTTGGCCAAATCGTATATCTTAACAGGCTTACCCATATCAAATACAAAGATATTGTTATTATCACCAATGGCGCCAGCCTCCAATACAAGGCTACATGCCTCGGGAATGGTCATAAAATAGCGGATAATATTGCGGTCTGTAACCGTAAGAGGGCCTCCCTTTTCTAACTGTTTCTTAAACAAAGGTATCACCGAACCATTGGATCCTAATACATTTCCAAATCTTGTGGTGATAAACTTGGTAGTTTCCGACTGACGACTTTGAGTATAAATTTCGGCTATTCGTTTGGTAGCACCCATCACATTGGTTGGATTTACAGCCTTGTCGGTTGATACCATAACAAACTTTTCAGCCTTGTATTCCACTGCCAAGTCTACTACATTTTTGGTACCAAACACATTGACGAACACTGCTTCGTAAGGAAACTCTTCCATCAGCGGCACATGTTTATAAGCAGCAGCATGATAGATAACTTGAGGATGAAAACGTTCAAACACCTCATGCATCTTACGATAGTCCTTAACGTTGGCTATAACGAACTCCATCGGAACTTCCAAATTCTTATAAGGTTCGTTGTTTTTCAGTTCAAACTGAAGGTCATATAATGGACTCTCGGCCTGATCCAACAATATGAGTTTTTTAGGCGAGTAGTGCATCACTTGACGGCAAATCTCGCTTCCTATCGAGCCGGCAGCACCCGTCACCAAAACAATTTTATCCTTTAGTTCGCGACTAACATTACGGTTGCTCAACGATATAGGTTCACGTCCTAAAAGATCTTCTATCTTAACGTCTTGTATCTGATTAACAGTAAGCTCACCATTAATCCAAGTATTGATATGAGGTATTGATTTTACAGTCAAACCCAAATCCACACCACGGTTTATTATATCTTTGCGTTCGGTGATGCTTATACTTGGAATAGCCAATATCATCTTATCGATATTGTTCTTTTTGATAAATTCTTCCGTCAAACATCTAGGATTAAGCACCTTCACACCATTGATGGATTTTCCAATCTTTTTTGGCGAATCGTCAAAGAATGCCTTAATACTATATTGTCGTGCAGTATCGTTATATAATGCATTTTGAGTTACACGGCCTGCATCGCCGGCACCATATATCACCACATTGACAATCTTGGCATGCGGACGAAGATATTCATTATATATTCTTCGTACCAACAACCTCGAACTAGTAAGAGTCATAAAGGTAAAAATACATATAAACAGTATACCCA
>JAFWBF010000234.1 GCA_017507285.1 Bacteroidales bacterium
CCAACTTTCCCGGAAGTCCACCACCGCTAAACACGGTTGAACGTTGCACCATCTCGCGAGCTTTGCGAGCTGCATGCCTGGCTTGTGCAGCCAAGATAACTTTGTTTACAATCATCTTAGCTTCCTTCGGGTTCTCTTCGAGGTAGTTTGTAAGCAGTTCGCTAACTATAACATCAACGGCACCCATTACCTCGTTGTTACCCAGCTTGGTTTTGGTTTGACCTTCAAACTGAGGTTCGGCCACCTTTACCGATATTATAGCCGTAAGCCCTTCACGAAAATCGTCGCCGGCAATATCTATCTTCAATTTTTCCAACATTCCCGACTTTTCGGCGTATGCTTTCAATGTGCGGGTCAAGCCACGACGGAAACCGGCCAAATGTGTACCCCCCTCGTGAGTGTTGATGTTGTTGACATACGAATGTAGGTTTTCCGAATACGAAGTGTTGTATTGCATAGCTATCTCAATAGGAATATTCTGTTTCTCCCCCTCTATGCATATAGGTTCGGGCATTATCTTCTCACGTGTTTCATCAAGATAGCCAATAAAATCTTTCAATCCATTTTCTGAATAATAGTGTCCCTTCAAGAACGAACCGTCTTCGTTTACCACCCGACGGTCTTCGAGGTTAAGCTCAATACCTTTATTCAAAAAAGCCAACTCTCTAAGCCGTGTAGCCAAGGTTTCGAACTTATATTCCGAAACGGAGAATATGGTGTTATCGGGATGAAAATGCACACGTGTACCACGTTTTTCGGTATTGCCCACCACCTTTACAGCATATAAAGGTTTTCCACGTTCATACTCTTGGCGGTATATCGCTCCATCACGATAAACTTCCACATCCAAATGATCTGACAATGCGTTTACGCACGACACACCTACGCCATGCAAACCACCCGAAACCTTATAACTTCCTTTATCAAACTTACCTCCGGCATGGAGCACTGTCATTACCACTTCCAATGCCGAGCGTTTTTCTTTCTCGTGCATATCCACAGGTATACCTCTACCATTATCCTCTACAGATATAGAGTTATCCTCATGGATGGTTACATTTATCTTGTTGCAATGACCGGCCAAGGCTTCGTCTATCGAATTATCCACCACTTCGTAAACCAAATGGTGCAATCCGCGTTCATTTACATCACCAATATACATGGCAGGACGCATTCTTACTGCTTCCAACCCTTCCAACACCGTAATATTCTCAGCACTGTAATTAGCTTGATTCTTAGCTTCTTCTTCGTTAGCCATAGTATGTTTTGATATTTTATTTTTCCGTGCAAAAATACTATTTTTTTCCGACATATCTAAGGCCAATCGCCACCAATTTATCAACAGTATTTCAACACGATTGCTTTTCCTTATTCTGCCTGTCTTATATTTTTCACACATATAGGCAATTTCTAAAAATTGATTTGCAAGTGATTTGCGAATTTTTACTAGAAAGATTTCTACTTTCTTTTGATTGAGCATAGCGGGCTATGCGATTGAAAAAGAAATAGAAAGATTTCGGTAAAAAACGCAAAGCACGCAAAAGTTCTTTCTGTAATCAATTCAATTTCCTAGAACGTGGAATTTTTAGAAGTTGCCTATAGTCAAAACAGCAAGGTATTTTCTTATTACAAAAGTAAATACAAGCCATTGGTCGAATTAAATTACCCAAAATTTAGCCTTTCAAACACACGACATAACAAACATCTGATACACAAATCAAAAAACACAACAAACAAGGATATTCAATTTACATCACGGGTGAGATTTATC
>JAFWBF010000235.1 GCA_017507285.1 Bacteroidales bacterium
CTGAATAATTATAACAATTCAAATACTTGTGCTACATATCAATCCGGTACTATATCATTTAAATCCATCTATACATCAAAAATAGAAACAGTGCCATTAGTTACTTTTGGGATGGAAGAGGAGTTTATTTCAATAGGAAACATACCTATCAGTACTGAAAACTACATTAATTCTTGTGTAAAATATTAATATTTATAATGTCATGAAAAAGCTAATATCATTCGTTATGTTGATAAGTTCACTATCCTTATATTCTCAAATAAAGGATATGAATATTAATAATGTTAGTAACGCACTAGTTAAAGCGCCACAAGAAATAGATACATTATTTATAGGTGTTGAGCATCGCGACCCGAGGTATATGTATGGCTTAAATTGGTTTGATGAGTATGTTTTTAATCCGAAAAATTATGGAACTAGAATATCTGGAGGAGCTGGACCTGGTTTCCCTGTGAGACTAGCTCGATATTATTACACCGACACTACATTGCCAATTATAGGTATAGCAGTAGTGGCTGACATCGGTATTCGTTCACATATTCTTGAAGGTGCTATAAATGGCGAGTATTCTATATGGGATGTATATGTCGACACATCAATAGCCAATCGGGTTCCTGAATATGTTCAACTATTTGAAGCAACCGATACAAGTTTTGAAATGATAGCCGAAGAAAGATGGGATGATCCATTAAATAAGCCGGCAAAAAAAATGGAATTTATAGATATAGTTCGTAATGGATACGATCCGGTAGAATTATATTATGAAAATGTATATGAAGTTTATTTCGAACACCCTGTGGTTGTAAACGATTCTTTCTATGTAGGTTGGACAGCTTTCAATAATACCAGTGAATATCATGAAAATAATGGATATCATAGTTGGACAAGATATATGCATCCACAGACATGTTATTATGGTCAGCGAAGGCTTTTAGATAGCGATACAACAGGCTATTCGGCTCTGCCGGGATATTTCATAAAGAAATATGATAGAAATGAAGGTCCTGTATGCTATTATGAACATACAGGAATTAGACTTCCGGGTTGGCAATTGATAGATACAACTGTATGGTATTATATGTATAATGATGCTTATTTTCAGCCTGCAATATTTCCCATCATAGATACCACCGGTTATTATCTAAGATTTCAAGATACTTGTGCCGATGTGTCCAGCTTTGGTCTTGTAAGTATTGATATGACATCGGCAACATTTAGTTGGGATGATAATACTAGCGACCATATTGGCTGGCAGATAGCTTATGGCGAAGAGGGTATGGCAGTGGAGAATTGTACCTTTGTAAATACTGGTTCTACAGTCTATTGTCTATCGGATTTGGATTCGGCCAAATGGTACGTGGCCTACGTAAGGGCACAGTGCGACACCAACGACTATAGCAATTGGAGCGACAGCATACGCTTCTACATCACCGGCGATACCACACAGGTAAGTATTCAAAACACAGTTTTGGAAGAATATACACAACTTATACCCAATCCGGCAAGTGATATAGTAAGTATATTCTCGTCGTTCTCAATCCGCAAAGTGGAGATATACTCGCTAAAAGGAGAAAAGGTAAAAGAGGAAGAGGTGAAAGCAGCATCCATCAAAATGGATATATCCGATTTGCCAAAAGGTACATATCTAGTGAAAGTATATACGTTAAAGGGGATTGCTACTAAAAAATTGGTTGTGAATTGATATATGTTTTTTTAGGATAGTATATTGAACTCCACTAAGATTAACGCAAACTTATTAACTCTTGTTGTACAAAAGTTTTTGTTAGAGGTATAATAAAATGTATAGTCTATACGTTTTATGCCTATATAATATTGATGTATGACAGGTATAGCATGGATATTGACAATGGTGCTTTTTAGCACAGTTATCACAGGTATAGGTGTGTATGCTTGGAATAGAAAGCAACCTATGTGGTTTTGGAGTGGATCAAAGGTAGAAGACGACGAGATAAGTGATATTACTGCCTATAATCGTGCCAACGGAATAATGTGGTTAGTCTATTCATTGCCGTATTGGGTAAGTACATTTGTAGGGTTAGATGATGTGGAGTTGGCAACCGGTATAGTATTGGTATGGGCATTGGTTTCAATACCTTTCTTGATATTGGTATATAGGTGGATATATAATAAATATAGTGTATGAACATAAAGGCGTTTGGTAGTTGTATGAAAAATTATTATCTTTGCAACTGAAATGTTTTTTGTTTATGATTTAAAAATATTTGATATATAGATAATTAACTAATTAATGTAATTGGAGGATATTTTGAAGAAACTTTATAGGTCGCGAACCGATAGAAAAATTGCCGGAGTTTGTGGCGGATTTGCAGAATGTTTTGGAATAGACCCTTCGATAGTTCGTTTGGGTTTAGTGGTTATTTCGGTTGTTAGTTTAGGAATAGTAGGTATACTGTTGTACTTACTTGCAATAATAATTGTACCCGAGCAACCGATGTAATGATATTTTGTAATATAATTTGTACTAGAGAAATTTAATAACGTAAATATAAAACCATCATTATAATGAAGAAATATTTGTGCCTTTCATTGGCAACACTACTATTAAGTAGTTGTTTTTTTGGTCGAAAAAATGTGAATACCGATGCCGGACAACAACAAATAATAGACCAAACTGAAAAAACTGAATTTGCAACATGGCTCAATAAGGAAGAGGCTGAAGAATTGAATAAAATCTTTGCGGCTTATCGCAATGATTTTGATTTTACCAGCAAGAGAGTAATATTTTTTACCGGTAGTTCGGGAAAGTTGAGAAGTAGCAAAGAACATTACTTTCGAATGCAGAAAAAGTACGACAACACATCTTATTACAATCGCGATAACGGTTATTTGTATATCTTCGACGAAGATCAAAAGAAAGCTGTTGGCGGTTATGATGCTGCAATAGTCTTTTGGACAAAGAGTCAGTGGGCTACTGAGGAGGTGATGGATCGTATAATGTTAGAACCTCCTATCGAGGACTAATGGTCTTATACCTATAGACTTATTGATGAAAAACCAGTAGCGTAGTGCTGGACAATTTCGGTATTGGCATAAAAAGCTTATCGAGAGTGTTGGTGTATTGTCCTACAGTGGATGTAGAAGAAAATAAATAATAAATGGGCAAGAAGAAAGATATTATTGTAGAGAAACTGCGAACGATAAGGAAAGAAATGAGTCATAAGCAACGTCTTGTGATTATAGACTCGGATACATTCAAGGAACGATGGTCGTTTCAGTTGTCGGCAAGAAATTTGTTTGTTGCAATAGGGTTGAGTGCTATAATATTGGTAGTGCTTACTGCTATGCTTATTGTATTTACTCCGTTGCGTGAATATATTCCGGGCTATATGCAAACCGATTTGGTTGAGAAAATGTATAGTAGCACTGCGATTATTGATTCGCTTGAGCAGCAGTTGCAAGGTCAAGAACTTATGCTTGACAATATAAGAGCGGTGATAGCCGGCGAAAATATTCGTGAGGATGTAGGACAGAAAAGAGATACTTTGAAACAGAAGCCTACCGATGATATTCGCTCAAAGTCCGACTCGCTTTTACGAGTGGAAATAGAGGCACAAGACAAATATCAAGTTAAGGATGTTGATGTTGCTACTTCATCAAAAAAAGTGGAAAATACGGTGTCGTCAATGATGGAACAAATTGGATACGACAAAGGAGGAAGTGTTCAACAGTTTCATACGCAGGTTAATTTTGCCGATAATAGACTGGTGTCGGACTATTTGTTTTATACACCATTAAAAGGTAAGGTAATATCGTTTTATGATTCTAAAAAACGGCATTACGGAATTGATATTGCCGGAAGTGAGAATGCTGTAGTGAAATCAGTTTATAATGGTACTATATTGTTTTCCGATTTTACATTGAAGACCGGCTATATCATTGCCATACAACACCCCAACAATATGATATCTGTTTATAAGCATAATAGTGCTTTATTGAAACGTACCGGAGATGTAGTTAGGGCTGGAGAACCTATTGCATTTATTGGCAATACAGGTGAGTTAACAACAGGTCCTCATTTGCATTTTGAACTTTGGTATAATGGCAAAGCAATAAATCCGGTGGAATATATTAGTTTTTAAGTAAGAAAATGGCAAAAGAATCATTTATAATGAAAAAACGTATTGCAATATTGGGTTCGACAGGGTCTATTGGATTGCAAGCTCTTAATGTAATTCGTAACCATCCAGACTTGTTTGAAGTTGAGGTGCTAACTGCTCATTCCAACTACGAACGACTGATACAGCAAGCAATAGAATTTCGACCAAATACAGTCGTTATAACAAATAAAAACCACTACTCAAAGGTTCAGGATGCGTTATCGGCATACGATATAAAAGTATTTGCTGGTGACAAGTCGATGACCGATGTGATGGAGATGTCAACGATAGATATGGTACTTACTGCCGTTGTGGGCTTTGCAGGGTTAAGACCAACCTTGAGAGCCATAGAATATGGCAAAACCATTGCTTTGGCAAATAAGGAAACTATGGTGGTTGCAGGTAAGATGGTAACTGATTTGGCTCGAGATAAAGGTGTGGCCATATTGCCGGTTGATTCAGAACACTCGGCTATATTCCAATCGTTAGTAGGCGAAACGTTCAATCCTATTCATAAAATATTTCTAACAGCATCAGGCGGTCCATTTTATGGCAAGGAGGTTGATTTTTTAAGAAATGTTACACTTGCCGATGCCTTAAAACATCCCAATTGGGTAATGGGAAAGAAGGTTACGATAGATTCTGCAACGCTTATGAATAAGGGGTTGGAAGTTATCGAAGCTAAGTGGCTTTTTAATGTCGAAGTAGAACAGATAGAAGTTGTGGTTCATCCCCAATCGATAGTGCATTCGTTGGTAGAGTTTGAAGATGGCTCTATCAAAGCTCAATTGGGTTTGCCATCCATGGAATTGCCAATACAATATGCTTTTTCATATCCAATGAGGTTGACTTCCAATTTGCCAAGATTTAATTTTTCCGATTATCCGCAATTGACTTTTGGAAGACCGGATAGAGATACTTTCCAATGTCTTGACTTGGCTTATCAAGCAATTGAAAAAGGTGGTAATATGCCCTGCATTATGAATGCAGCAAATGAAATTGCTGTTCAAAATTTTATTGAAGAAAAGATTCATTTTTTGGATATTCCACTCATAATTAAAGCAATGATGGAGAATGGTAGATTTATTGATAAGCCAACACTGGATGATTTGTTGGAAACAGATTTCGAATTGCGTATAAAAACACAACAATGGATAGATAATAAACATAACTAACAAAATATTAAATATGAAAATTTTAGCACTTTTATTAAGTTTATCGATTTTGGTAATCGTTCATGAATTTGGACATTTTTTCTTTGCTCGATTGTTTAAAACAAGGGTAACAAGGTTTTACTTATTTTTTAACTACAAGTTTTCGATACTTAAAGCCAAACGTTTTAATGGTAAATGGCATTTCAAGTGGTTTAATGCCAAAACACCCGAAGAATGGGAAAAATATCCCGACAATACGTTGTTTGGTATAGGTTGGATACCACTTGGAGGCTATTGTGATATAGCAGGAATGATAGATGAGAGCAAAAATTCCAAAGATATGGAAAGTACTCCGCAACCATGGGAGTATCGTTCTAAGAAAGCTTGGCAGCGATTGTTGATAATATCTGGTGGTGTATTGGTAAACTTTGTAGTAGCAATGATTCTTTATGTGGCAGTATTGTTTTGTTGGGGCGAAGCTAAGTTGCCTATCAAGAATGCCACAATGGGTTTTGACTATGCCGAGGTATTACAAGAACATGGTTTTAGAAACGGTGATATAGTTCTAGCTGTTGATGGTGAGGATGTACCTGAGATATCCGACTTGGTAGAACATCTGCTTATCGACAAGGCAAAAAGTGTTACTGTTATGAGAAATAATAGCGATACCACATTCTTTTTACCTACCGATTTTCGCAAAAAAGTACTTGCTGTCGTCGATGATCCGGAAGATGAACTATTCACGATAAGATTTCCATTTGTGATAAAGGATTTTGTTGCAGGTTCTGCAGCAGAGAAAGCCGGAATGAAGGTGGGTGATAGTATAGTGTCGTTGAATGATACTATAACAACAACAGCTTCAGAGTTTATGGACAAGTTGTCAGGATGTGCCGATATGACTATAGATGTGGGTTTTTACAGAGAGGGTGAGCTAATGACTGTGCCGGTACAATTGGATGGTACTGCCAAGATTGGTGCTTATCTAAAACAACCAACCGAAATATTCGAAACATACACCGTAGAATATGGTTTCTTCGAATCTATACCCGTTGGTATTAAAAATGGGTTAGAAACATTGGGTTCGTATGTAAAATCCTTGAAATTGTTGTTTACCAAAGAAGGATTATCTCAGCTTGGAGGTTTCGGATCTATTGGAAGTTTATTCCCCGATGTTTGGAATTGGGAGATATTCTGGACTCTTACAGCTTTTCTTTCCATAATATTGGCATTTATGAATATAATACCAATACCTGGATTAGATGGTGGGCACATGATGTTTACATTATATGAGATGATAACACGTCGCAAACCAAGCGATAAATTTTTGGAATATGCCCAAACGGTGGGTATGTTGATATTGTTTGCATTGCTTATTTTTGCCAATGGCAATGATTTGATTCGTTGGCTTGATGGTAAGTTTTAGTGAATGAAACAAGTAGATAAGCTTATATTACGTTCATTTATAGGTCCATTGGTGCTTACTTTCCTATTGGCTGTATTTGTGTTGCTTATGCAGTTTTTGTGGAAGTATATTGATGATATGGTTGGAAAAGGATTGGATTTTTTGATAATAGCCCAACTCCTTTTCTATGCCTCTGCAACCTTTGTACCTATGGCTTTGCCTATAGCTACATTGTTTGCATCTATTATGACTATGGGAAACTTTGGCGAAAAATATGAGCTTATTGCAATGAAGGCCGGGGGGATATCCATTAGAAGGGTGATGATGCCCATGGCGATGGTGGTGCTTATACTTACAGGTATGGCTTTTTATTTTGCTAATAATGTAATGCCTATAGCTGTTCTTAAGTATAAGATGACGTTATATGATGTAACACGTAAAAAACCTGCTTTGAATATCAAACCAAGCGAGTACTATTCGGGTATAGATGGATATGTGATTCGCATAGATAAGAAGGATAAGGAAAATAAAAATCTCAAAAATATCATTATTTATGACCATACTGACGGTATGGGTAATGTAAGTGTAACAATAGCCGATAGAGGTAAAATGACTGTTACGCCCGATGAAAGGTTTTTGATATTCGATTTATATGATGGCTATTCGTATGTCGAGGATATAAAAGCAGAGAATTATGTTTCAAGACCTATGACGAGAATGAAATTCGATGAACAAACTATGAAATTTGATTTGTCTGCTTTTGCATTTAATAAATCGGATAAAGAATATTTTAAGGGTAGTTATCAGATGATGAATATACGTCAGCTTGATGAAACTATAGATACATTGAAACTCAATAGAGAAGCAAAGATAAAGGAATATAAGAATGTAGTAAATGGTTATTTTCCGGTATCAAATCAGCATGACGAAATGGTAATGGAAAAATACATTTCGGATACTGGATATGTTGTGCAGATGGATAAATTATCTCCACGAAAGCAAAAAGAGGTTCAGCGTAGAGCTTTGCATTCGGCAAGAACTATAAATGAAGAGATTACTATGTATTCACAGATATTGCAGAATGATCAAGAATATATCAATAGGCATGGTATAGAGTGGCATCAAAAGTTTACTTTGTCCGTAGCTTGTTTTGTACTTTTCCTTATCGGAGCCCCCTTCGGTTCTATAGTTAGAAAAGGAGGCTTAGGTTTGCCACTTGTGGCATCGGTAATATTTTTTGTGTTATATTATGTCATTAATACCATTTGTATAAAGGCTATACGTGAAGTAGCCTTACCACCTTATGGTATGTGGATTTCTACAATAGCGATGTTGCCATTAGGAATATTTTTGACATTGAAGGCTACAACCGATTCGTCGGTTTTTGATAAAGGTACTTGGCGAAAAATGATATTGAAGATATTTATGCGTCCCAAGAAAAAACAAGAAATCTGATAATTTATTTTGTAGAAAAATTATGGTATATTGTTGTCAACGTAATGGTATATTATTTTGGGATTGATGGTATATTGTCCGAAAAATGTTGATACGGCAAAAATATTTAATGAAAAAATAAATCTAAAACAAAAATAAATGAAGATATTACAAATTTGCAACAAACCCCCTTATCCTCCTATTGATGGAGGAACTATAGCAATGAACAGCATCACGCAAGGGTTGATGGCCGAGAAATGTTCGGTGAAAGTATTGTCGGTATGTTCTGATAAGCATCCGGTAAAAAAAGAATTGTTGACTGAAGACTATTTAGAAAAGACACAATTCGAATCGGTTTATGTAAATTTGAATGTAAAAGTGCTTGATGCTTCTGTGGCGTTGCTTACGGGCGAGTCTTACAATGTAAAACGTTACGAAAGTCAGGAATTTGCAAAAAAATTGGCTTCGATATTGAAATCAGAAACATTTGATATTGTACATGTTGAAAGTATTTTTTTGACACCCTATTTGCCTTTAATCAGGAAGTATTCTAAAGCGAAAGTTGTATTGCGATCACACAATGTGGAACACCTTATTTGGCAACGCATAGCCCGATGTACAAAGAATATTTTCAAAAAGTGGTATTTCAAACGATTATCGTTGGCATTGAGGGTTTATGAGTTGGAAAATATTGGCAAGTATGATGGCGTAGCTTGTATTACTCAGAAGGATGCTGATTATTTTATAGCCAATGGATGTAGAAAACCAGTGGTATCTATACCTTTTGGTATAATATCTCCCGACACTATGGATAATGTGGATGAAGAACCTTACTCTCTGTTTCACATAGGTTCTATGGATTGGATGCCTAATTTGGAAGCAATCAATTGGTTTTTGAATGATGTATGGCCTAAGATTCATGCCGAAATACCCAAGGCTCGTTTGTATTTGGCAGGTAGAAAAATGCCAGAAGTACTACTGAATGCTAGTTATCCAAATGTTTCTATAGTAGGTGAGGTGCCAGATGCAATGTATTTTATTGAGAGTAAGAAGATAAATATAGTGCCATTGCTTTCGGGTAGTGGAATAAGAGTTAAGATTATTGAGGCAATGTCTGTAGGAAAAACAGTGATATCCACTTCCGTTGGGGCCGAAGGAATAGATTATACAAATGATAAAAATATATTGATAGCTGATACTCCAAGCGAGTTTGTGAAACAAATAAAACGTTGTTTGGACGATGATGATTTTTGTACTAAAGTAGGTAAGAATGCCTACGATTTGGTGGCAACACATTACAACAACGATTTGCTGACGAAAAAACTGTTGGCTTTTTATACCAAATTGCTCGAGAAAGATAAGGAAATATAGTGACTAAACTGCAAATAATGGTTAGAAAAAAGCCATAAATGTACTTGTTATGTGCTTATAAAATGAAAATAAAATGTTTTTTTTCGGTCTTGAAAATCACATTGTTTGAACAAATGAATCGAGAAAAATTGAAATATGTTTTTCAGATTGAAAAAAACTGTGTATATTTGCAAACTTAAAAGAAACAATAAACAATAAGAAAAAATACATATTACAAAATGAAAACCAGTAAAATACTTCAAATTGCTTTAGCTGTTGTTATAGTAGTCCTGATAGTTCTACTGTATAATAGCATTATGAAACCGGTTCGTTTCGATAACGAATATATCTTGAGAAGAGATGCCGTAGTAGTAAAATTGAAAGAAATTAGAAATTTACAAGAGACTTACAAGATGACTTATGGTCGTTATGCCGGCGACATTGATTCGTTGGTTCTTGGTCTTAAAGAAGGTAAGTTGCCTGTTGTAAAGAAATACGGAAATGTTCCTGATGAAATGACAGAGGCTGAGGCTTTGAAAAAAGGAATAATACGTCGTGATACAGTGTTTATGAATCCATTGGAAAAGATGCGTGAAGAAGGAAAGACAGCATTGACCGATGAACAATTGAGTAAGTTGAAGTATGTTCCTTACACCGATAATAAAACATTTGAAATGCGTTCTCGTTTTGTAGAAAAGAGCGGTTTTGATGTGCCTGTGTTCGAAGCAAAGGTTCACCTTTCGGTATTGTTGGCCGACTTAGACGAGCAAGATGTTCGTAATAAGATTGCTGAATTGGAACAAGCTAATAGATATCCGGGTTGGAAAGTTGGTGATTTTGACAATCCTATCACTGATGGTAATTTTGAATAAAATTGATATATGGTATCTTATTATATAAATAATCAGATTATATCGGGGGAACTAAAAACCTCTGATTGTCAGAAGAAATTATCCATTTGTTTAGAAACAAATGGATTTTCTTTTACTATTATTAATGAGAAGAACAAGATGCTTGCTTTTGGCGATATTACTTGTGCGTTTCCCGAAACATTGTCTCAGATAATAGTTTTGATCAAGCAAGTATTTGCAGATCTTAATATAGAGTATGCATTGATGGACGAGATGGAATTGATTATTTCGTCGAATAAATCTACTTGGGTGCCGGAGTCTCTTTTTGATGCTAAGCACACTCGTGAGTATTTCAAAGTGTTGTCGCCTTTGGAAGTGAGAGAAACTGTTTTTCATTGTTATTCCGAACGGTTGGAAGCATACTCTGTGTTTACGTATTTGGATACAATAGTGTCGGCATTTAAGGTGGCTATACCGGGTATAAAGCTCAAAAGCCAACATGCTAAAATGTTGGAAACACCTCTTTTGGAAAGAAGTAGAATGAAAACATTGGTAGAGGTGTATGTCCGTAAGAAAGAGTTTGATGTGGCTATCTTTAGCAATAAGACATTCTTGTTTAGCAATACATTCAAGTATAACGATAAGTTGGATATTGCCTACTTTACCTTGTTGGCAATAAACAAGTTGAATCTAAACCAGGCAAATTTGGAACTTTCCATCTCGGGCAAGGTAGATAGAGATATGTTTGAAACTATGGAGCGCTTCTTTCCGAAGGTTAATCTTTATACAGGCTCGAAGGTTGTCTTTGCTGACAACGAGATGTACAAGATACCCCTATATCAGTATTCCATGCTCTTGAGATAATATCATGCGTATAATAACTGGGATATTGAAGGGGCGTCGGTTAACCCCGACAGAGAATTTGCCTGTAAGACCAACTACCGATATGGCTCGAGAAGGTTTGTTCAATATTTTAAACAATATTTTGGACTACGAAGAGCTATCGGTATTGGATTTGTTTTCGGGAACAGGTGCCGTGTCGTTCGAGTTTATTTCCAGAGGTGTAAGAGAAGTTACCGCTATAGAAATAAATTCAAAGTGTACGGATTTTATCAAAAAGTCGGCGTTGCAGTTTGGTGTAAACAACCTTCATGTTGTACGTTCGGATGTTTTTGATTTGCTTAAGCGGGCGTACAAGAAGTTTGATGTTATCTTTGCTGATCCACCTTATCAGTTGGAAGATTTGCCCACATTGCCCGATCTTATATTTGAAAGGCAGATGCTTGTCGATGGTGGCATATTTATATTGGAGCATTCGAAGGAACATTCCTTTGAGAATCATCCATGTTTTTGGCAACACAGAAAGTATGGTAAAGTAAATTTCACTTTCTTCAAGAAAACAGAATAGTAACAAATTAATTAACTAAGAAATGAAAGCTCTTGTAAAAACAAATTTTCGTTTTCCTAAGCAAAAGAGTTTGTATGAAGGAAAAGTTCGAGATGTTTATAATATAGATGATAAATATTTGGCAATGGTAGTGTCGGACCGTATTTCGGCCTTCGATGTTGTTTTGCCCAAAGGTATTCCTTTCAAAGGACAAGTCTTGAACCAGATAGCTGCAAAGTTTTTGGATGCTACTGCCGACATAGTCCCCAATTGGAAAATAGCTACTCCCGACCCTATGGTTACAGTGGGCCGTTGTTGCGAGCCTTTTAAGGTGGAGATGGTGGTGCGTGGCTATTTGGCCGGCAGTTCGTGGCGCGAGTATAAGGCCGGCAAACGCACATTGTGTGGTGTGCCTTTGCCCGAAGGTATGGTAGAAAACCAAAAGTTCCCCTCGCCTATAATCACTCCTACAACAAAGGCTGATGAGGGACATGATGAGAATATTTCAAAAGAAGAGATTATAGCTCAAGGGTTGGTGTCGAAGGAAGATTACGAGCAATTGGAAAAATACACATACGCTCTTTTCCAACGTGGCACCGAGATAGCTGCCAAACAAGGGCTGATATTGGTTGATACCAAGTATGAGTTTGGCAAGGCCGATGGCAAGATTTTCCTTATCGATGAAATTCATACGCCCGACTCGTCGCGTTATTTTTATGCCGATGGCTATGAAGAACGTTTGGCTTTGGGCGAAAAACAACGCCAGTTGTCGAAAGAGTTTGTGCGTGAATGGTTGATGGAAAACGGATTCCAAGGCAAGGAAGGACAAAAGGTTCCCGAAATGACAGACGAATTTATCAGCCAAGTGTCGGAGAGATATATTGAGCTATATGAATGTATAGTTGGTGAAAAGTTTGTGAAAGCTGCCGACGAAAATGATATAGAAAAACGCATTGAAAACAATGTAACTTTGTGTTTGAAAACATTGTAACGTAATATTTATTTATGATACCGAAGCCGAATTTATTTTTAAGTTCGGCTTCTATTTTTTATTTGTTTGTATGAAGAGGTTGATTTTATTGGTTTGCTACACTGTTGTAGCTTGTAATTTGGCATGGTGTGTCAACGATTCGGTGTTGCTGCTTAATGCCAACTGGCAGATAGACACTGTAGAGGAAGGTATTATATTCAAAGAGGTTTCGTTTTCCCAAAAGTCGTATCTTGGTTCCAACCAGCATATATGTGTGGTGGAAGTTAAGCCCGAGGCCATGGCCAAGTTTGCTTTTGCCTATAGTGTTAGGCGTGAACACACCTCGGTAATGGCTCTGCAACGTGGTGCTGTGGTGGCTGTAAACGGTTCTTTTTTTGATATGAAGCGCCACAATCCTATTTGTTATCTGCGTGTGGACGGCCATACAGTGGCTACAAATGTCAACAAGAATACCCCTTACCGTAAGTATTACCAGTACGGCACATTGGTGTTGGACGATGGCAAACCCATGATATTGCAAACCGATAGCCTGCGAGTGTGGGAAGATTCGTTGTCATATTCCGATATTATGACCGGCGGTCCGCTACTGATGCTTGATGGCCATAGGTTTGATATGCGCAAGGATCGCACCTTTGTAACCCACCGTCATAACCGGACGGCCATAGGCGTAAAGGCCGACGGCACTGTGCTGCTGGTGGTAGTGGATGGGCGTTTTGCCGATGCCGAAGGTATGTCGTTGGACGATTTGTGCTCCACAATGAAGTGGTTGGGCTGCATATCGGTGCTTAATATGGATGGTGGTGGGTCGTCCACATGCTATGTAAGAGGGCGTGGAGTGGTCAATTATCCGTCCGACAATGGTCGCTACGACCACGAGGGCGAGCGTAAGGTATCTAACGCCATACTGCTATTCAAATAGCCGCAATTGCCTATAAAAAGAATGAAGCCCCGCTTGCGGGGCTTCATTCTTTTTGTTTTTTATCCGGTGGTATTATCAATTCTTGGATTGTTCGTCTATAAATTTGCCGTCTATCTCAAAATTTAGCACTTTGGAATCTTTGGTCCAAAACAGAAACTTTTTGCTTATATCGGCTCTGTAAGTCTTTTTGTTGCGGATGTCAATGATGCTTACTTTTTGCAGCTTGTATTTCGGATATTTTTCTTCAACGTAAGTTTTGATTTTTGCAGGTGCGTATTTCATATCTACATTCCAATAGGTTTCAACACCTTTGTTTGAAAAACGCAACAACATATCCATGGTGTTGTTTTCAAAATTCACGTCGTAGATTAGCGAATCCACCCGGCTCCATTTTGCTGCCTTGGCTTCGGGGTAACGTTTTTGGAAATCTTTTACATAGCGAGCCGGAACATCTTTTTCCTGTACATCTTTTGCTTTTTGGCCAAAAGCCACTGTTTGGCTTACCAATGCAATCGCTATAATTGCCAATATCTTTCTCATATTCTATTATTTATATTATTATTTATTTCTTATTTACGTTGCAAATATACGTTTTATTTTTTATATAAGAGCTGTTGGCTGTATGTTTTTTTTATCTCTTCTTGTACGGCTGTCAGAGCATGAAAGCCAGCAGATGCTTTAAGTCGATGATATTAAACAGTATAAGTATCGTAAGCACTATTACTCCTACCGATACCCATTTTACGAATCCCGACCCTTTTTTTACGCCCAGCAGAGTGCCTGTTACCGAGCCTGCCACGCAGCCTATGCCGTGGAGCAGCCCATAGTCCCACCGTATTATTCCCTTTTGGGCAAATACCATTATTGATACCACCGTGTATATAAGCATTATAAGTACCTTTGAGGCGTTGGTGCGTACCAGGTTGTAACCCACGCAGCTTACCCCGGCCATTATCAGGAAAAAGCCGGTGCCTACCTGTATAAAGCCGCCGTAGAAGCCTATAAGCAGGTATACAATTATTTCTTTTGCCGTAAGGCCTCGGGTGTGGCCTGCATTATCGGTTTCCAGCTTTTTGGGGTTGTAGAACAGGAATATTGTCATCATCAGCAGTACCCCCAGCAGGGTGTAGCGTATTACCGTTTCGGTTACCTGCACCGCCATGTTGGCACCGCCAAAGGCTCCTATGGTAGTAGGTATGGCCAACAGTAGAGCCTTCTTGTAGTCCAGTACCTTTTTGGAGTGGTAGGTTATTGCCGACGATATAGATTGGATAAGCACCCCAACTCTGTTGGTCGCATTCACCACATCAACGGGAAGCCCCAGCGTAAGGTAGAGGGATATGGATATGGCTGTGCCTCCGGCCGAAAGGGTGTTTATAAACCCTACTATCAGTCCCGATACCACCAAAAGTATGGCTATAGGCAGTGTGAGCGTCATAACATGCAGTGTTGGAAGGTCAGAAATCGCACTGTATACATTGCGGAACAAAGCGTTTGGCATCGCCGCCAAAGGTTACCAGCTCCCTTACCACCGACGAGTTTACGGCCGCATGTTTGGCTTCGGTAAGCAAAAACACCGTTTCTATCTCCGGGGCTATCTCGGAGTTTATCAGTGCAATGTTCTGTTCGTATTGAAAATCTGTGCCGTTGCGTAGGCCGCGCAGTATGTATTTGGCGTTCTTTTGCCGGCAGTAGTCCACCGTAAGCATGTTGTATGTATCCACCGTCACCTTGTCGGTATCGGCAAAGGTCTTTTCTATCCATCGCTTTCGTTGCTCAAGGCTGTACATACATTTCTTTTGGGTGTTCTCGCCTATGGCTATTATTATATGGTCAAATAGGGGCAAAGCCCTCCTTACCACCGATTCGTGGCCTATGGTTATAGGGTCGAACGATCCTGCAAAGACAGCTATACGTTTCATTTGGCCGTTATCTTTTTTTGCGTGATTTCTTTTTTGATGTGTCTTTGTCGTTAAACACCCATATCAGTCTTGCGGTAAGCACACTGTTGTAGGTGTCGCGGGTCCATGTTTGGTTGTTGTACCCGAAGGTCCAGTCGCGTTTTGTAGGTATAAGCGAATGCTGGTATCGGAAGTTAAACTTCAGGTTTTTCCATATTCTAAATCGTATGTCGGCCACAAACGATAGGTCGTTACGCTCGTAAGGTTTCTTTTCAAAGTCGGTGATGGCGGTGGTTGTTCCCGTTTGGTCCCACGCTGCCGTTTCTTTGTAGTTCATCAGTCGGCCATATACAGCCCCCAACCCGAAGGTCCATCCCCCTATGGGGTCTTCAAAGTGTGCCATTACCGGCACTTCCACATAGGGCAGGGTGGCGTTGTAGCTATAGGGGTAGTCCTCTTGAAAAGCCCCATATTGTGCATATTTGGCCTCCACGCTCAGCAGCCATTTCTCGCTCTTGCTTAGCGGTATCATGGCACCTACACTGCCCGTAAAACCAACTTTCTTAAATCCATACACCTCGTCGCCGTCTATCTGCGATAGGTTGCCTCCGGCAGCCACAAACGCTCTTATGGTCTGCCCTTCAATGCTGCCTACCATTGCAACACCCCATAATATTAATGCTACTATAAGTTTTTTCATTACCAATTATAATTCTTTTTTTTGTTCAACAATGCTACATATAACGTTGCTTTTGCCAAAAAAGTATTTTCTGTCATCTAATAATATGGGTTGCCATCGCAGTGCTTTCGGTCCAAAACGGAGGTCTTTCGCCCTCCGGGTGCCGGGGCTTATTTGCCGGCCGCCTATACTGCCGCCGGTGCCTATGTGGTATGGACAAACGGATAGTGATGTTAAACAAATTTCCTATATGTTAATTATGGCTCTTTTTTCCGGCCGGAAAACCGGAAAATACCTCCCGATCCGGATGGAAATACCACGTGATCCGGATGGAAATACTACGTGATTCGGATGTAAAAACTACCCGACTTAGGCATCAAAACCCCCATACTTACATTCCCTAAGTGCCATACTTGAGTTTAGAAACCCTCGGTGTTTACTTTTTAGAACCCTATGGAGAAAATGCAATTGCTGGTAATCAGCTGTTTGGCTTTCATAACTCTTTTTCCTTGCCTTCTA
>JAFWBF010000236.1 GCA_017507285.1 Bacteroidales bacterium
AGTACCTACCATGGAATATTTATCGTCATTGGTACACGTATTACCCTCATGGTTTATAAGTCCCGAAAATTCGGCTTCGAAATGCACATTATATGAATCCTGAAACTCCCACCAGCCAAAACCTGCTGCACCACAATTAAGAGCATATTGAAAAACTTCTCTCATAAAATAAGTTTGCATTTCATAACCAACAGAATCGTTATCAACCGCAAACGACGTTTCGCCAATCATCCAAGGTTTACCCACATAGTGGCTATACCACCATATTTCATTAGGAACTCGAAGAGGATGATAAGTATGAAACTGAACAAAATCGACGGGCAAAATTGATGGATCCCATTCAAACACCTCTATTGGTTCGGAAAATCCAATGGTAAATAACTGATGTGGAGCATACTTATCCATTACATCTTTCCACTGCGATACAACCGTAAAAGCATCCTCTTTTTTACGGTCCTGTTGTGGGTCGAAATACAGTGGTTCGTTCATAAAATCATAGCAAAACAAAGTAGAATTATCAGAGAAAGCTCCAAGCAATGATATTGTAAAGTCCATAAGTTCATCATCCAAGGGAGGTTTTATCAATAGCATCACCCTAATCCCTTTCGATTTGGCCATATTCAAAAAATCATCAACAGCTTTTATAATATCATTACAGTCATTACGCAAATACACCGGTTTATCTGAATAATAGTAGTATCCCTTACCATCTTTCGACACCACATCCATACATACCCTTATGGTATTAAAGCCCATTTCTTTTATCATCTGCAAATGACCTTCCACTTGATACAATATAGAATCTTTGCTTTTTGCTTCGTACAACATGGGCAACTCATAGTATCTTGCCGGCGATATTACCACCTCATTCCCTACTTTTATCGGTTCAACCTTGTAGTTGACCATCAATGGAAAAAATACAGTATCCCCAATCTTGAAATTATCGCCATCAATATAAACAAAATCGTAATATTCTTTATTTCTCGGATTACATGTATATTCATACTTGTCAAACAAGGTACAACTATACACAAAACATACCAACAAAACAAATAAAATTCTCTTCATCTATCATATAGTATAAAAAAGAATAGGAGTAAAAAAGCCATTCGGCTTCATTACCCCTAATTCTTTGTTCAACTCTAAATAAATTATTATGGTAGAAATATTACACTTCCCAAGTATCACCACTGTTCAACAAATCATCTACACATTTGTATTTCGAACTAGCTTTCACTTCTGCCATTTGCTCTTCAAACATTTGTGTATAAACTTTCTTCTTCACTGAACGGATAACACCTACGGCTACCGGCATATCGCCCTTCATTCTAGCCAACATCATGTGTATTCCTGTATCTTCTGTAGTTTCATCGTGAACCAACAAATCTTTTTCTGTTATTCCATTTTCGCCCAACTTAACTACTTCCAATTTAGTACCATTAAAACGAATACCTTTATCACGATTCTTGCCAAAAATCATTGGTTTACCATGTTCTAGCAAAATTGTCTTTTCATCACGAACCTCACGATCTGTTATAGCTGCGTGTGCTTTATCATTGAAAATTACGCAATTTTGTAACACCTCAACTACCGATGTACCATAATGTTCGGCAGCTTGTAACATAATATCAGTGGTAAGTTTTGGATTTACATCCAATGCTCTTGCATAGAATGTTCCCTGAGCTCCCATTATCAATTCGGCCGGATTGAATGGATAATCTATAGTACCATAAGGCGAAGTTTTTGTTATTTGGCCGAACTTAGTTGTAGGAGAATATTGACCTTTTGTAAGACCATAAATTTCATTATTGAATATAGTGATATTTACGTCCAAATTACGACGAACAATATGTATCAAGTGATTTCCGCCGATAGCCATTGAGTCACCATCACCCATATTTATCCACACACTCAAGGAAGGATTAGCAATCTTCACACCAGAAGCTATGGCACAAGCACGTCCATGTATACTATGGAACCCATAAGTATCCACATAATAAGGGATACGCGATGAACATCCAATACCCGATACCATGCAAATATTTTCTTTTCTATGATGTGTTTTTGGAAATACGTTCAACAAAGATGACAAAATAGCATGGTCGCCACATCCGGGACACCATTTAACCATTTGGTCGCTTGTAAAATCAGCTTTTGTTAATTCAACATCCGATTCCAACACAAAATGTCTTTCCATGTGATCCATTATATTACTCCCCCAATATTTTATTAAACATTTCTTTTAATTCCGATACTTCGAATGGCAATCCCATTACTTTATTGTATTGTTGCATTGGGTATTGAGGATAGTTCATACGAAGATAGTTTACAAATTGACCATTATTCAATTCGCAAACAACAATTTTCTTATACTTCTTAAGTATATCTTCGGTATTCTTTGGAAGTGGTGAAATGTAATTAAAATGAGTATATGCAACTTTCTTACCTTCATTGTTCATTTCTTCTACTGCCAATGTAAGAGCACCTGCTGTACCGCCCCAACCTATTACCAACAAGTCCGCATCAACATTACCCATAACTTCTTGTTCCGGTATACAGTTGGCCACACGGTTCACTTTTTCCTGACGATTAAATACCATCTTCTTGTGGTTTTCAGGATCGGTAGATACAGACCCTTTTCCATCTTCTTTTTCCAAACCACCTACACGATGACGCAAACCTTCTGTTCCCGGTATAGCCCATTGTCTTACAAATGTTTCGGGATTACGACGATAAGGCATATAATCAGGATCATTTGCTTTCGCTATAGGAGGATTGATAGCAGGCAAGTCTGCCACCTTTGGTATACGGAACAATTGAGTTCCATTACCAAGATAACCATCAGTAAGAAGTATTACCGGTGTCATATGTTCCAATGCCAATTTTGCTGCATTGTAAGCCCAATAAAAACAGTTGGCCGAAGAAGAAGCTGCCACTACTATACAAGGAGCTTCGCCATTACGTCCAAACAATGCTTGGTTTAGGTCGGATTGCTCAGTCTTTGTAGGCAAACCTGTAGATGGACCACCACGTTGAACATCAACAACAACTAATGGCAATTCCGTCATCACTGCCAACCCCAAAGCTTCGCTCTTGAGCGACAAACCGGGACCCGATGTAGAAGTACAAGCCAATGCTCCGGCATAAGACGCTCCTATAGCCGAACATATACCTGCTATTTCATCTTCGGCTTGGAATACTCGTGCTCCCAAAGCTTTATGTTTTGCCAATTCTATCATAACATCAGTAGCAGGTGTAATGGGATAAGAACCTAAGAATAGATTCAATCCTGCACGTTCTGCTGCAGCCAACAAACCCCATGCTGTAGCAACATTTCCTGTTATGTTTCGATAACGTCCCTTTGGCATATCGGCATGTGCCACCTCTACTATCTTGGAATGTATAAGTTCCAACTTATCCGCATATTCATAACCTTCTGTCAATACAGCTTTATTCAAGTCAATAAGTGCCGGTTTCTTTGCAAACTTACGTTCCAAATATGCAAAAGTATGGTCCAATGTCTTATGGGTTAAATAGAATATTATACCCAATGCAAACATATTACGACATTTATCAGCCGTTTTATTGTCAACACCTTTTTCTTGACCTATCTTCTTTGTAAACGAAGAAATAGGAGCTTGAACAATTGTATAAGCCAACATCAACTCGTCGGTAAAAGGATTTGATGTATACCCGGCTTTTTCAATCGCTTCGTCGGTAAAAGTATCAATATCCACTATTATTGTAGCACCTTTCTTAGCCCATTTCAAATTTGATTTGAACGAGGCTGGATTCATTGCCACCAATATATCACATTTATCGCCCGAACTATAAATATGAGTTCCAACATGCACTTGAAAACCCGATACACCTGCTATAGTATTGTGCGGTGCACGAATTTCGGCCGGATAATCCGGAAATGTCGCGATATCATTACCTGTTAGTGCTGAAGCATCCGAAAATAAGGTACCTGACAATTGCATACCATCTCCAGAATCTCCTGCAAATCTTACAACAAGGTCGTCTTTCTTAATAACTTGATTGTTAGACATTTTAATGTATTTTTTGTGTTATCAATTTCGTTTTAATAAAGAGCAAAGTTAATACTTTTATTTTATTTTCAATGCTTTTTCCAATCTTTTTTTCTCACTTTTTTTTGTTACTAAAAGTAATCGCACAGTTACACCTTGTATTACAACATATTAGTGAAAAATATTTTTTTGATAAATATTAATCTTTAAGGTAGTAAATATTCGACCAATAACTACCTAATAAATGTCAAAAAAAATCCCTAATAATTCATTGCATATATTATTTTCCAAACACCTCTTTGGCATTATCCATCAAGGTTGGTATATCCACTTCGAAGGGGCAACGACTTAGGCAGGCTCCACAGTCGGTGCATTCGCCGGCATGATGAGGTAGAGCATCGTATTGAGCTTGCAGTTCGGGAGTAACACCTTCGTAGGTGGCTTTGTCCAGCAGTTCGTTTACTTTAGCAATGGGTATTCCCACAGCACATGGCGAGCAATGGTTGCAGTATGTGCAGTCGCCTTTTTGCTTGCTTTGTTCATCTTTGCCAATTGTGGTATAATCTTTTTCGGCTTCGGTGGCATGCATCCAGTGCAAGTCGGCTTTCAACTCGTCGAGGTTGTCGATACCTAGTATGCAGGTGGCTATGCAAGGTTTTGCCAAACAATAGGCTATACATTGTTCGGGAGTGTAGGCTATACCTAGGGGTGAGGTTTTGGCATCGAGTAGTTTGCCACCTCCACCAAAGGTTTTCATCACTGTTATGCCTATCTTATGAGTAGCACAGTAGTCGTAAAGTTCTACACGTATAGGGTCAATGCCGGCTTGTAGGTTTTCCATTGCACCCTTTTGCCATGGAATAGCACCACCTTGAAGACGGTCAAAAGCTATGTTTAGCGAAAACATTATCACTTCTATCCAACCGCTTTTGGCAGCCAATAGTGCCACTTCGGCGTTGTGGCTACTGATACCTATATGTTTTATTTTTCCTTCTTTCTTTAGTTGAAACACGTAGTCGAGGAATGGCGAGTTTTCGAGTTCTTCCCAATCTTGGCGACTATCGGCTATGTGTATCATTCCCACTTCTATGTGGTCGGTACCTAGGCGAGATAGCAGGTCTTCGAACCCTTGGCGTGCTTCTTCCACATCGCGAGTGCGGCTGTGTTGGCCGTCTTTAAATATTGTGCCTATGTGTCCTTGTATTATCATCTCGTCTCGGCGACCTTGTAGGGCATAGCCTATATTGGAGCGAGTTTTTGGGCTGGCATCGTATATATCTATGTAGTTCATACCACTATCCAAGGCCACGGTCATCAATTCCAATGATGTGGCACTATCTATTTTTTCGAAACCTCCGCATCCTATGCTTATTTCGCTAACCATAAGGCCGGTGTTGCCCAACGGACGATACTTCATGTCTGTGTTTTTCTCGGGTTGCTGTTTGCAGCTTACGGCTGCCAAACAAAGTGCAGCCATTAGTAGTGTGTGTATTTTTTTCATTATGTATAAGTGTTTGTTATTAATATATGCATTAGTAAACGCTTACTTAGCAGTTTTATTGCTCAATTGTGTTTTCTTTCTTTCAGTTCAAATCGCTCTTAAAGAAAAGACTGTCGTTGTCAAATAAATAACAGTATGCATCTAGTTCTGCACATGGACATACTGTATTTTCGAGTATCAATGTTCGATGTATCTTTTCCGATGTTTTTACAAATAATCGCTCGAGTGTAATATCACCTTCAATATAGCATAAATTATCGCCAATCATGCTACATCCTATTATTGATTCAAGCATACTTTTCCATGTGCCTCCATAATAATCATAATTTATAGTTCCTATA
>JAFWBF010000237.1 GCA_017507285.1 Bacteroidales bacterium
AATAGCCAAGAAGAAACAACAGAAATCAATAATGCAAGAATAGACGCTTTTAGAAGCGACACTTGGATGCAACGCATAATTGATTGGCGCGCTGATGATAAAGAAGTAAACACTCAAATAAACACAGCCCGCAAAGCTATTGCCACAGGATCCCTTACAGGAGTAATGCCGGGAAACACCATACAGGGACGACTGCTTAGCGAATCGCACAACGACTTTATATATGCAATAATAATAGAAGAATTGGGATTCATAGGTGGCATAAGCATACTATTTCTATACTCTGTCCTATTCTTTAGGTGTATCGTAATTGCACGTAATTGTAATAGCACATTCAGATCTTTAACCGTATCAGGGCTAGGTTTGCTTATATATCTTCAAGCCCTTATTAATATGGGTGTTGCCGTGGGATATCTACCCGTTACAGGACAAACATTACCTTTTATAAGCTACGGTGGAACATCGTATCTTTTTACAGGTTGTGCCATTGGTGTGATTCAATCTATATGTGAATCATTTAAAATAGAAAAAAGAGCTTTAGAATTGGCCGAAAAAAATAATAACGAAGTAATAAACAATAAAACAATAAACGAATAGATATGAAAGTAATAATAAGTGGAGGAGGAACAGGTGGACACATATTTCCTGCATTGGCCATTGCAAACGCCATAACAGAACGTTATCCTAATTCGAACATCCTATTTATAGGTGCCATTGGCAAAATGGAAATGGAAAAAGTGCCAGCTGCAGGTTATCCTATTGAGGGGTTACCTATCGCCGGATTACAACGCAAACTATCACTAAAGAACCTATTACTACCTATAAAACTATTCAAAAGCCAACAACGAGCAAAAGAAATTATAAAAAATTTCGAGCCGGACATAGTGGTAGGTGTAGGTGGATATGCAAGTGCTCCAACACTAAAAATGGCCGAAAAATTGGGCTATCCTACTATTTTGCAAGAACAAAATTCATACCCTGGTCTCACAAACAAAATGCTCGCAAAGAAAAGTAACAAAATATGTGTTGCATACGATGGACTTGAACGTTTCTTTCCTAAGGAAAAGATTGTATTCACGGGCAATCCGGTTAGAAAATCAATCGAACAAATGAATGTAAACAAAGCTGAAAGCACAACTTTTTTTGAGCTCGATTCCACAAAAAAAACAATACTTTCAATAGGTGGCAGTTTAGGTGCAAGAAGCATAAACGAAGCATTGCACGCAAACATTGCTTTCTTTACGAAAAATGATATTCAACTAATTTGGCAAACAGGAAAATGGTACTACAATACAGCAAAAAAAGCTGTAGCCGAAGCCAAAGCCGAAAATAATATAAAAGTTTTCGATTTTATATCAGCAATGGACAAAGCCTATTGTTCAGCAGATTGTATCATATCTCGCTCGGGAGCTATCGCAATATCTGAACTTTGCCTTGTGGGCAAACCAACTATATTGATACCATCGCCCAATGTTTCAGAAGATCATCAAACAAAAAACGCCATGGCACTAGTAACCAAAGGTGCCGCAATAATGATTGCAGATAACGAGATAACGAACAACCTTGCTCTAACGCTAAGCGAACTTATAAAAGATGAAGAAAAACAAAGTGCAATGAGCAAGGCATGTTTGAATATGGGTGTAAGAGATGCCGCAAATAAAATAGTTGATGAGATAGACTCTATAATAAAACAACGATAAAAACTTGTGCTAAAAAACAATAATGAAAAAAGATATAAAAACATATTACTTTTTGGGCATCGGTGGTATTGGGATGAGTGCTTTGGCAAGATATTTCAAAAGCCTGGGTCACAATGTATCTGGCTATGATAGGACAACTACAAAACTCACCCTGCAACTCGAAAGTGAAGGAATAGAAATACACTACACCCCAAACATAAACCTTATACCAAAGAAGGCTGACTTGGTGGTGTACACACCTGCAATACCATTAGATAACGAAGAATACACTTATATTGTCAAGAACAATATACCAATAAAAAAACGAGCAGAAGTTTTGGGCGAAATAACCCAAAACAAAAAATGTATCGCTGTAGCGGGCAGTCATGGCAAGACTACAACATCGGGGATGATAGCCTACATATTGAGTAAAAGTTCGATAGGATGCTCTGCATTTCTTGGTGGCATTGCAAAAAACTTCGATAATAATTTTATACTCAATAACAATAGCGAATATGTAGTGGTAGAAGCCGATGAGTACGACCGCTCTTTTCTTCAACTGCACCCTACATACTCCGTTATAACAGCTACAGATCCCGATCATTTGGACATATACAAAACCCATGAAAACCTTTTGGCTGCATTTGCCCAATACGGAAATCAAACCCAAAAAGATGGAAAACTATTCGTCAAACAAACTATAAATTTGGATATAAACGAAGATATAAATACAAAGCACTACTCGTTTGACAATATAGAAGCCGAATACTATGCATGGAATGTGCGTATATACAAAGGGAACTACTTTTTTGATTTACATACCCCCAACCATATATATTACGATATGGAACTAACCGGTGCACCACTATACAACATAGAAAATGCTGTGGCAGCATGTGCAATAGCATTAGAGTGTGGTGTAAATGAACATGAACTACGCCACGGATTAAAAACATTTGAAGGAATACGCCGACGTTTTGACTACAGAATAAAAACTGAGAATTTTGTATTTATCGACGACTATGCCCACCATCCAATGGAACTTAGTACCGTAATAGAATCAGTAAAAAGATTATATCCAAACAAACGTATTGTAGGTGTTTTCCAACCTCACTTATACTCTCGTACTATGGATTTTGCCCAAGAATTTGCCGATTCTCTTTTGCCTTTGGACGAAATCATACTTTTGGATATCTATCCGGCACGTGAAAAACCAATACCCGGCATTTCGTCGAAAACCATACTCCATAAAATAAACAAAATGAACAAATACCTTTGTGGTAAAGAAGAGTTGTCCGATGTGCTATTGGCATTGGCACCAGACGTATTGATAACACTTGGAGCAGGGGATATAGACACTCTTGTTCCAACAATAGAAATGGCATTTAACGAAGAACTTGAAATAAAATAAAGGATATGAAAATAAACCGTAAATACTCAATAGCATTAAAATTTATTTCAATCATACTTGTGGTTGTATGCATTGTGTATGCAAATATTTCTCGCGGAAAAGCCGAAATCAACGGTTTGAACATTAATATCGAATATAATGGCAATGACACTTTGGTAACAACAACAGCACTAAAAAATATAGTAGAATCAAAAATTCCGGATATCAATATGATGACCATAAATGATATTGACAGAAAGAAAATCGAAGACATTGTAAAGCAAAATCCATACATAGAATCAAGCGATGTTTCGGTAAGTATAAAAGGAACTATTCAGATAAATGCTGTACAACGGACACCCATAGTGAGAATAATACAAAATTCAAAGCAATTCTATTTAGATAATAGTGGCAAATACATACCTGCTAGTCGTATCAATAATCCAAATGTAATCATAGCAAGCGGATATATTATTGGCACCATTAGCGATGAAATGGAAATGAATAAGAAAGGCATTGACACTACTGAAAATGACTTTTATCGCATCTACAAACTAGCAACTTATCTTATAGAACACAGAAATCTAAAACCTCTATTTGACCATATCTACATCTGTCAGAACGGCGATATAGAATTGGTTCCTAAAATAGGCAACCATACCATCGTAATAGGGGATTTAAATAATCTAGACGAAAAGTTTGAAAATCTTTTTGCTGTATATAATAAAGGGTTTTCCAGTATAGGTTGGGACTCTTACAAAAAAATAAATTTGAAATTTAAAAACCAAGTAGTGTGTACAAAAAAATAAATAACCATGAGTAATGAAATTATCGTCGGTCTCGACATTGGAACAACAAAAATAGCATGCTTTATAGGCCAAGCTAGCGAAAATGGAAAAATAAAGATACTCGGTTGGGGAAAGACTTCGAGTATCGGGGTTCAACATGGCGAAGTAAAAAACATTATAGAAACAGCCAAAGATATACAAAGAGCAGTAGAAGAAGCCTCTGAAAGAGCCAACTACGATGTATCAGAAGTATATGTAGGCATAGCAGGAAAACATATCAAGAGCATACAAAACCGTGGAGCCCTTACACTAAGCAAACAACAAAAAATTATCGATAAAAACGATATACAACAACTTATCGATAATCAACGAAATATTATGTTGCCTGCAGGAGAAGAAATTATACACATCATTCCTCAAACATTCTTTGTAGACAATGAGGAATTAACTGTAAATCCGATAGGAGTACCCGGCAATTGCTTGGAAGCTATATTTCATATAGTAACAGGAAATACTAGGTGCCTTGAAAACATTAAGCAAAGTGTTTTAAATGCAGGCTTGCGTATAAAAGGCGTAGTATTGGAACCCATAGCTTCGGCCGAAAGTACATTGGACGATATAGAAAAGAAAGCAGGGGTGGCACTGGTAGATATTGGGGGTGGAACCACAGATATAGCCATATTTGAAAAAGGAGTTATCCGTCACACAGCAGTAATACCTATGGCAGGAAACCTTATTACCAAAGATATTCATGAAGGATGCACCATAGCACGAATTGAACAAGCCGAAAATTTGAAAATAAAATTCGGATGTTGCCTACCAAGCGAAGTAAATGCCGATGATATCGTGAGCATTCCTGGATTACGTGGGCAGGCACCTCGCGAAATATCAATGAAAACACTTGCCGGTATCATCAATGCACGTGCCAAAATGATATTAGAACTCGTAGCACGAGAAATAGAAATAGCAGGCTTTTCTAAAAAACTTATGGGCGGAATGGTACTTACCGGAGGTGGAGCACAACTCAAATATATCAAAGATTTAGCTTCATACATATCAGCCATAAGCACACGTATAGGAATACCAAACGAATATCTCGAAACTCCCAACGAAATAGAACACCCCATGTATGCAACAGGTGTAGGATTGGTACTATACGGGCTGAAAGAGAGCGAAAACAACAAAACAACGGAAGAAAAAGAAGAAAAAGAAGAATTCGTATCTTTCGATAAAATTGACGACCAATCCGAAGCTGGTAGTGACGATATTAAAAAACCATTCGGCATAAAAGGAGTTGGAGAATCGGTATCAAAATGGTTGACCAAGTTCTTCAAGGATGACAATATTTAACAGCAACATGTTGAAAATTACTTTTTAGAGACTATCATTAATGGAAAAATAAAATGTAATTTTACACTTGGAATATAGTATGCCTATAATAAGGCAAGTTTTTTGTAGTCAAATATATATACATAACAAAACCATGGAAGAAGACATATTAAACGGCAATAATGGTATGATTTTTGATGCTCCCAAAGAGCAAGCATCATACATTAAAGTAATAGGTGTAGGTGGCGGCGGTGGCAACGCTGTCAACCACATGTATGAACAAGGAATAAAAGGGGTGGACTTCATTGTATGTAACACAGATAAGAAGTCTCTCATGCAAAGTCCCGTTCCTACAAAAATACAACTTGGACCCGGATTAGGAGCAGGAAACAATCCTGAGGTAGCAAAAAAATATGCATACGAAAAAGCTGAAGAGATAAAAGATATAATATCCGAAAACACTAGAATGCTGTTTATCACAGCCGGCATGGGTGGTGGCACCGGTACGGGAGCAGCACCGGTAATAGCAGAGATAGCCAAACAAATAACTATCGAGGATGACAATGATGTAGATAAAATATTGCTAGTTGCCATTGTTACTTTCCCATTTTCGAAAGAAGGACCAAAACGCAAAAAACAAGCCGAAGATGGTATAAACGAACTACGTAAATATGTCGATTCCATCATTATTATAAACACAGACAAACTGCGAGACTATGGCAATATGACAATGAGAGCGGCTTTTGCCGAAGCCGACAACGTATCACTTACAGCTGCCAAAGGTATTGCCGAAATCATCACCGTAGAAGGATATGTAGCCGTTGACTTCCGCGATGTAAACGCTGTAATGGCCAACTCGGGAACGGCACTTATGGGTGCAGGTATTGCCTCGGGCGAAAACCGTGCCTTGGATGCCATAGAACTTGCTTCAACTAGTGCTTTGCTCAACGACAACGACATTGCAGGTGCAAAAAATATTCTTCTATACTTCTCATCCAACTCCGAAAACGAAATAACAATGGATGAGATGGATGCCGTTCTTAACTACATCATCCAACTTACCGGTGAGAAAACTGATATCATCTGGGGTATGGGTATTGACGAAAATTTAGGTAACAACCTATCTATAACCCTTATAGCCACAGGATTTGAGGCAAAAAAAATAGAACAACCTTCGGGTACTACCACAACACTTACTGATGACTTACCGACAGAAACACAAACGTCCAAAGCCACAGCCGATGATGAAATAACAATAAAGCACGGTGAACCTACAAAAACAAACGAACGTGTTATGGATGAATCCAACATGCAGACTTTCAATCCGGCGGGTATATACGGTGGAAACACAAACACACCAACAAACAATTCATCGCCATCCAATAGTATAAACACCACCCCTACAAATCATAGCAAAGGACACGTTTACAGGTTGGATGAAGATGTAGCTACCACTACTACCGTACCTCGAATGGATAATAGTAGCGACTCTGACATCACATTTAAACCATCTCAACAACAATACCACGATATTTCTGAGACTACCATTGGCAAACAAGGAAATATCAACGGCATGGAGAATATAGGCAAAATGGATGAGGTCGCTGCACAGGCTCGTGCTTCACGCATATCTCGTATCCATTCCATGCTCAACGACGAAGAAGGCTTAAACAAATTGCGCAGCATTCCTGCATATCAATTGCTGAACGAAGATATTTATCAAACACCATCGTCATCGTCAAGCGAAGTGTCGGGAAGCATTGATGCCAACGGAATGATGCAGATGCAAAACGGATATTTACATCAAAATCCGGATTGATTAATATAAATAATACCGTTCATTTTTTTACACACTAACAATAAACGAACATAGGTGGAAATATCATTCATGGGCAAAAAATAGAATGAGAAAAACATTGTAGTATCCACCTTGTTCGTTTTTGTATATACTCCGAAAAAAAACTCTACCACAACCTAATATTCCATAACATTTGAAGTATATGAATTATCTTTTGTATCTACTTAAAGCAAAGAATCAGTACAACCTTCATAGCCCATACCTTTTTAGTTTCTACAACGAATTAATAAACTCAAAAATAAACTCAAAAATCATGGTTCCTCCACTTAAGAAGGATGAACAGATTATATACAAAATAATAAATTCATTCCAACCTAAAACTATCTTTATAAGTAAAAACATACCCTCCGAAAGAATAAAAAATATAGTAGCCAAGGCAACAAAAGGAATAGCAAACTATAATTGTGAGTCAACAATAGATTGTGCTATAATAAATGATGAATGGAATGAAATACGAAACCATATAGGCTCTAATAGTGTAATAATCCAATACCGCCCACATAGCAATACAAAAGCAAGCGAAACATTAGAAGCCTTAAAATCAGACCTGAAAATAAAAGTAACTATGGATATGTATCATATAGCCATAGCATTACCCCTACCCCACCTACAGAAACAAAACCTTGTGGTAAGATAACTTATCCCATATAAGTCATGCTACTAACATATATGGGATAAGTTTGTAAGATATATCTTTTTTCAAATTATTACCCCAAAAATAGAAAACAAATCACCGGCTCAGCTCGAGATAAGAAGTAAAAACAACAGTTAACAATACTTAAATCCACCTCGTATCACAATCGATTTTCCTACAGTTATCCCTAAAAAACATAAAGGATTGATTTTCAAATGTATTATTTTCCTCTTCTTGAGAGTGCACTCTCAGTTTGTTGAGAGTGCACTCTCAAGACGCTGAGCATGCACTCTCAAGACGTTGAGCATGCACTCTCAACAAAAGGACTCTGTAATCTCCTTCTTTCAACCATCGAAAGA
>JAFWBF010000238.1 GCA_017507285.1 Bacteroidales bacterium
CGTGGGCAATGAAAAGGAAGTGCAGTATATAAGTATGTGGGCTACCGATAAGCCTTGGGAGGCCGATTCGTCGCAGCACGAGTTGTTTTATGCCTATCATGGTCATTGTAGTTCTGACTATCTTGCCGCACAGTGGCCATACGCTGATGATGTAGAAGCCACGGGGCTGATAGAAAACGATGCTTATGTGTGGCTTCATCCGCCGCGTTGGCGAAAGCTTTCGGTACTCGAATACTTTCCTTTTCCGGAACTTACTAAGGATATAGTGTCTGAAAGCAAGTACACCCGCATGTTTATCGGCAGTGTGGATTTCCTTGACCGATGGATGTTTCTTCGTTACAAGATGGAGGTGGAAAAGATTGAAAACAAGATCATCATCCACGGCAAGGCCAAAACCCGACGAGGCGAATGGACGGAGGTGATTACCTACGACAGCGAAAAGGGATTTACCGAGATGTACTTTTCGGCTCCGGGTGATATAGAAATACGATTTGCATTGTTGGACGTTCGAAATCATTGATGTGAGGCAATACAAAATCTCATTCCATTTATAGCACCTTGAACATGCACTCGTAGGGTACTATTATATTGTAGGAAGTGCGAGGGTGAGGGTGCTCTGGATTGTAGAACGTAAATTTCACCGATTTATCGACGCGTTCTGCCAATACCCTCTGTTCAACAAGACCTTCCCAATCGTTCCAAAAGTAGGCAGTAAGTTCGGCGGTGTTTTTGTCGGTCATTGTTATTCCGATGTTTAGCTTAGGCAGCAGGCGGAGCGATTGTCTGATTTTTTCTTTTGATTTTCCTCTTTGCCCCAATGCGTGCAACACCTCGTCGGCCGAGAATACTAACGACGAAGATAGGTAGACGTTGGGACCCGCTTTAGGTAAATAATTCTCTACTGTGGCCAGCAGGAAAGCACTCCAAATGCCTTGGGGAGTGAAATCTACGTGGAAGCAGGAGAGTATTTCGTTGTCCGAAACCTTCTTGGTGCCTAGTTTCTTGCAGGCATAGAGCGAGCCATAAAAACCGTCAACCTTAAGGCTGTAATTCTTTTTTATTCTTATGCCTTTGAGCGGAAGCACTAGCGTGTTGAGGTCGGCAGCGATAAAAGTGTCTTTGTTTCGAAAGATGGAGTAGATGGCTTTGCGTAATTCGAGGTATGTGAGTATGTAAAAGTCGGTCGAGTTGTGGTACATTCTGCTCTGGTGCCTATGTAGGTTGTGTATGATTTCGGTGGGCTGGGTGCTCAAATCATCGTGAAACAGAGTATTGATTCTTACATCCGAGCCTATATTTATAACGGTGTCGAAGTCGTAGTAGCCCAATGCTTTAAAGCAAAGGCGATATGTTCCCTCCGGAATGTTTTCGAAACGATATTTCCCGTCGAATCCGGTTTCGTCAGAGTCTATTACCTTCAGCGACGAGTCTTTTAGGCTTACCTTTATAAACGGTTCGCCTTCCGGTTCCTCAAAATCGAAGCCCGAACTCATTATATGTCCCTCAACGTTGAACGTTTTTCCTTGGCCAACAGCTGCAAAGGGCAAAAGCAATGCAAGAATAACAGTGTGTATGTATCTGACCATAGTAGTGTGATATTGATTTGGTTTGCAAAGTTACGATTTTTTTTGGAAATGTGGGAATAATTCAAACGTGAGTTTTTATCAAAAACTCCCTCCCGAGCCAGGTTTATCTACATCACGTAGTAGTTGGAGCTACATCACGATGTAAATTCATCTGCATCACGATGGAGTTTTAAGGCTGTATATCTACAACAAAATGATGGTATATCATCACCCCCGTAACACCCTATCATGAATAGATTGACAATAGGGTATAAAATATGTGCGAGTATGATTTGATTCAACCGATTGATTTACATCTTGCTATTCAATATTTGCCACTCGTAGTTGCCTAATTGTGGAAGAGAATCTATGATATTGTTGATTTATAATGATTTGGTATTAATGCGGAGCTTTATTAATATTCTGTAATACAGTGTGTAAAGAAAAAATAAAGCAAAAGACACAAATATTCGAGAAAAAAACGTATCTTTGCAAGCTATTTGGAAGAACTATGTACTTTAAAGATATTGTAGGACAACGGGTATTGATTAATAGTTTGACACGGATAATAGATTCGGGTCGGATCAGCCATGCACAGCTGTTTTTGGGCAAAAACGGATACGGCAGTTTGGCATTGGCATTGGCGTATGCACAATATTTAAATTGCGAAAACAGAGTGCATTATCCCGATGTTGACGAGCAAACGCAGCTGAGGGCCGACTCGTGTGGCAAGTGCCCATCGTGTATAAAATATCAGCAGTTGGTGCACAGCGATTTGCATTTTGTTTTTCCAAATACAGCAGTAAAATCGACAGACAAAGATGTATCATCCAAAGATCTTATGCAGGAATTTAGAACTTATATGTTGGAAAACAATTACTACATACGTTTGGAAGACTTCTTTGAATATTTGGGAGTAGAAAAAAAGCAGGGAGCAATAAATGTTCGTGATGCAGCAGAGATAAACAGAATATTGGGGCTAAAGACCTACGAGGCAAAGTATAAGGTGATGATCATTTGGATGATAGAAAAGCTGAACACTGCTGCTGCTCCAAAGCTGTTGAAAATATTGGAAGAACCCACCGACAATACTGTATTTTTGTTAGTGTCGGAAAATCAAGATAAGATACTTCCCACCATACGTTCGAGGATGCAGAATGTGCAACTAAGAAAGATAGATGAGCAGAGTATGAGGCAGTATTTGCACAATATTTTGCCCGATGGCAATGTGGAAAATATACTACAGGCAGCCGAAGGTGATATTATAGAAGCCAGAAACATTATAAGCAAAACGGAGCAGGATCACCTATTTGCCGAACTGTTTGTAACTTGGACACGGCAGCTGTTTAAGCTTCAAATGTTATCCTTGTCGGCATGGGTAGATAAGATGCACACTATGGGCAGGGAGCAACAAAAGCAGTTTTTGCTTTATGCATTAGACTCGTTCAGAGCTTGTTTTCTGAAAACAGTGGCAGGAATAAACCTTGGTTATCAGTTGGATTTTGGCGACGAGAAATTCAACAACGCTTTCCCTCGCATGATTAGCGAACGGAATATCGAAGGTATAGAAAACGTAATAAACAAAACTATATATGCCATCGAACGCAATGCTTTTTCGAAAATTGCGTTTATGGATTTGTCATTTTCAATAAGTAAATTGCTAAAACAATAATTAAGACTAATGGACGATAGCACAAAAATAAATATTTCGAATAATAGTAGCGAAGAATTGACCAACATAAACGACCGTCCGACTGCGGAGAAAAGAACTGAAGCAACGGATAAAACATTGAGTTTGAAAAATGAAAAAGATGTAGAAACCACTGTTGTAAGAGAAAACTACGACGAATATACTCCATATAACTACGACGAAATGTCGGTAGACCCTTATTTGGAGCCGGATCCTACTATTCCGGAAGTGGTTTACAAAGAGTCTCACTTTTTATATAGGGGCTGTAATCACTGCCCCGAATCGTATGTTCCTATTTCAGAAACAGAACTTGGAAGTTGTTGTAAACTGAATTCGAAAAACTGGATGAAAAACATTCGGCCTACCCACGAGTCGATGTTTGACATAGTAGAAGTACGATTCAAAAACAATAGGAAAGATTTTTATCGTTTGCCCGATGGTTTAGAAGTAACAGAAGGCGACGTTGTGGCGGTAGAGGGTGTGCCGGGGCATGATGTAGGCATTGTGAGTATGACAGGCGAACTATGTCGGTTGCAGGTAAAAAAGCGTAAGATAGATATCAATTCCGATTCGATAAAAAGATTGTTTCGTAGAGCCAAAAAGAGCGACATCGATAGATGGGAAGAGGCGATGAAGCGCGAAACAAATGCGTTGATAAAAACCCGTACGATATGTGAAAGTTTGGGATTGTCGATGAAAATAAACGATGTGGAATTTCAAGGCGATAATTCTAAAGCCATATTTTATTATACAGCCGATGAACGAGTGGACTTTAGAAATCTTATCAAGGTCTTGGCCGAAGAGTTCAAGGTAAGGATAGAAATGAAGCAAATAGGTATTCGTCAAGAAGCCGGTAAGGTGGGTGGAATAGGTACTTGTGGACGAGAACTATGTTGCTGTACTTGGCTTACCAATTTTCAGTCTGTAACTACCAGCGTGGCAAAGGCTCAGCAAATATTGCCCAATCCTCAGAAACTTGCCGGGCAGTGTGGCAAACTTAAATGTTGTTTGAATTTTGAATACGAGGTTTATGCCGATGCCTTGAAAAGTTTTCCTCCTTCAAATACGAGTATACGTACAAAGAAGGGTTTGGGGTTGCACAAAAAGACCGATGTTTTACGTGGTTTGATGTGGTATTCTTATGAAGGAGAGAATGATATGTATGCTATCCCTGTTGATGCTGTGAAGGAAATCATAGAGATGAACAATAAGCAGCAATACCCCGATAAGTTGGAAGATTATCAAACAGAGTTAATGTCGGCAGCAGTGTTGATGGAAGAAAATTCGCACGAGTTTGAAATGGAGTTGTTGAAGATGGAAGATAGTGCTACCGATATAGAAGTAGCGGAAAGTAATGCAAATCAGAATAAGAAAAACCAACAACACAACTCCGGCAAACAGCATAGAAACAATAAAAACGATAAAAACAAACATAACGACAAAAATAACAAGCCCAAAGATGGCGAACATAAAACCGACAAACCTAATAACCGAAACGGTAAAAAGCAGAATAAGAACAAACACCGCAATTCGGGTGAGGGACAACAACGTCAGTCGGCCAATAATGTAGAAGCAAAACATAAAGATAAATAGTAGCAAGATGATGAAATATTTTAGAAAAACCATAATGCCGATAGCGCTATTTCTTGTAATGGGAATGATGGTCAGTTGTGAAATGTCGGTATTTTACGATGAACATAAAACTGTGAAAGATAATGTTTGGAATATCGATGATAAAATGGTGTTTAACGTAGAAGTGGACTCTGCCGATATGCTAGATAGGTATAACTTTCTTATAGATTTAAGAAATACAAGAGAATATCCATACTCCAATGCATTCCTTTTTATCAAAACTACATTTCCCAACGGCGGCTATGCGTTGGATACAATGGAATGTCCACTTACCGATCCTTCGGGCAAATGGTATGGCAAGGTGTCGTCAAGCCATGTTGATAATAGATTTTATTTACGGAAAGATGTTATTTTCCCTCAAGAAGGAATGTATCGGTTTGAGATATTTCATGGCTTGAGAGATACCAATGTGGTAGGAATAAAAAATGTGGGATTGAGAATAGAGTGTGTAGAATAGGCATCGTATAATCAATACCGCACCGGTTGAAAATTAAACAAAAACATTATATATTGTATATATTATGGCACAAAATAAACCAAAACAAAAGAAAGAAAAAAACAGAAAAGGCTATAAGCTGTTGTGGAAGCTATTTGCTTTATGTTGGGTGATGGTGATACTCTTTTTTGCCATGCTTTCATGGGGATGGATTGGCTTTATGCCATCGTTTGAGGAATTGGAAAATCCAAAAAGTAATCTTGCCACAGAGGTTTATTCATCAGATGGTGAGATATTGGGATTCATCGGGGTGGAGAATCGTTCGAATGTTTATTTCTCCGACCTTTCTCCCAATTTGGTCAATGCGTTGATAGCAACGGAAGATGTGCGTTTTTACGAGCATTCGGGTATAGATTTCCGAAGTCTGTTGCGTGTGTTGGGAAAAACAATTATAGGTGGCGACCGCGGCTCGGGCGGTGGTAGTACCATAACCCAGCAGTTGGCAAAGAATTTGTTCCCTCGTGAGCGTAAGTCGGGCTTGGGTCTTTTACATTCAAAGTTCAAAGAATGGGTAGTGGCCGTTAAGTTGGAACACAACTATTCGAAGACCGAAATATTATCGATGTATTTAAATACTGTGGATTTTGGTAGCAATTCGTTTGGCATAAAAACGGCAGCCAAAACCTTCTTTGCCAAAACTCCGGCAACCCTTACCGTAGAAGAGGCTGCCACTTTGGTGGGATTGCTTAAAGCTCCAACGTCGTACAGCCCGGTGCTTAATCCGGAAAATTCGAAGCGTAGACGCAATGTGGTAATGAGTCAGATGGTAAAAGCAGGATTCTTAACTCAAGAAGAATATGATGAAAAGAAGGAAAAGCCCATCAATATGACCAAATATTTGCCTCAAACCCACAACGATGGTACGGCTACATATCTGAGGGAGTACGTGCGTACTTATATGAAAGATTGGTGTAAGAAACATAAAAAACCTGATGGCGAATACTATGATGTACATAAGGATGGCCTAAGGGTTTATACAACCATCGACTCGCGTATGCAACGCTATGCCGAAGCTGCTGTGGCCGAACATTTGGGCAAGGACTTGCAACCGGCATTTTTTAAAGAGATGAAAGGTAGAAAGAATGCACCATTTGTAGATATAACCACCGAACAAATAGATACATATATGCGACAAGCCATGAAACAGTCTGATAGGTATCGTGCTTTGAAGGACCAGGGAATGACCGATAAGGAGATTCGTAAAGCATTTGACGAGAAGGTAAAGATGAAAGTGTTTACATGGCGTGGCGTTCGTGACACTGTCATGTCGCCGTGGGATTCGTTGCGCTACTACAAATCTTTCTTACATACAGGACTTATGTCGGTAGAGCCCGGAACGGGACATGTAAAAGCCTATGTGGGCGGTATCAACTACCGATACTTTAAATACGACAACGTAACGCAAGGCCGCCGACAAGTGGGCTCGACTTTCAAACCTTTTGTATACACAATGGCAATGCAAGACGGCTCGTTTACCCCATGTTCGCAAGTGCCAAATTCGGAAGTGTGTTTTGAAAATGCCGATGGAACCGATTGGTGTCCGAAAAACTCGACAGATGAATGCCTAGACGAGATGGTAACTCTTAAGTGGGCGTTGGCAAACTCTGTAAACTATGTGTCGGCATACCTTATGAAGCAAGGCTCGCCGGAGGTAGTGATTGAGCTGGCTCGACGTATGGGTATAAAAGCTCCTATCGACCCCGTGCCGGCTATATGCCTCGGAACTCCCGATATATCGGTTTATGAAATGGCAGGTGCTATGGCCACATACGCCAATAAAGGCGAGTATGTAGAGCCTATAATAATTACACGGATAGAAGACAACAAAGGTATGGTGCTTGAGCGTTTTGTTCCAAGTCGAAACGAAGCTATAGACGAACAAACGGCATATATGATGATAGAGCTTATGAAAGGCGTTGTAAGCAGCGGAACAGGCGTTCGTTTGCGTTACAAATATGGTTTGAACTATCCTATAGCCGGCAAAACGGGAACCACCCAAAACAACTCCGACGGTTGGTTTATAGGTATCACTCCAAAATTGGCTACAGCCGTATGGGTAGGAGGGGAGTTACGTTCAATACATTTCCGCTCTATGGCTCTCGGCCAAGGTGCCAACGCTGCTTTGCCTATATGGGCCCTATATATGAAAAAGGTATATGACGACAAGACTATAAATTTCTACAAAGGCGATTTCAACAAACCAAGCGTGCCTTTGGATGTAGAGCTGGATTGCGACAAATATCAAGAAGAAATTCAGTTAGGCAATGACTACTACACCTTCTGATAGCTATCAGCTGATAAACATAAAAGCCCTGCAAGAAACTTGCAGGGCTTTCTTTTTTAATCTTGTGGAGTATAACGGAATCGAACCGTTGACCTTTTGACTGCCAGTCAAACGCTCTAGCCAACTGAGCTAATACCCCATCAACGTACTTTGTCTTTGTCAATAATGATGGTTAAATCTTTATCAGTTTGACGGTGCAAAATTACGCATTTTTTTTCAATTACAGCAAAGTTTTTTTTCTCTTTTTTCTTACTTCGCTTGTTGTAAGAGTTTTATTGGTCAAAAAAAGTTATTCTCTACCCTTTATAGGTACCATTTTCAGCGGTTCTTTATATAGGTTTTTTTCCAAATAAGCATAGTACGACATGTAATAAATATATCCGTTTCGGATTTCCACACGGTGCTCGTCCGTTACGGTGCGTAGCAGAGTTTGCTGCCGGTCTATGCTGCCGGAGTCCAAGTTTATTGCCGATACCACCCCGAGGTCGTCGCGGCTGCTGATGGCATAGGCTTCGGCATAGGAACTAACAATGGCATGGTCGCGAAGGTAAAAATAGCTAAACCACTCTTTGTTAAGCGCTATAGTGCTTATAAAATTCATGTTGCGGTCAAATTTGGTAAGTGCCATCGACGTAAGGTTAAACACATAGTAGTGCTCGCCAACCTCCACAAACGTAGGCCGGCAATAAGGCATATACCTATAGCCAAACTGCCTCATATCGTCCTTTATTTTATACGCCTCGTCCAAAGCAGTGTTGATTATCGTGTTGGTACGCGTCCTAAACCAATCCTCATACATAGTGTCTATGTAGTACTGTTTCAGCCCCTCCATGCTGTCCTTCATCGAAGGGTCGGCAGCTATTCGGCTGCTGATAAACGCCTGCATATCATCGGCAAAATCGCCCGACAGGCAGCGGCGTTTTATAGAATTATAGTCGGCCGTATCGCCGCGTACCACAAAGCTGTTTAACGATGCCACATACCGTAGCTGCCAATAGGCAAAATCCAACGTAAGCTCGGGCGTCAGATAAAACACTCGCAATGTGGGCGGAATGTAAATATCCTGCTGCTGCAAAATAAGGTCGCCAACCCGTGCATCGCCAAAAGCCCAATACACAAAGCCGGCCACACACTTCTCCGGCCCAAGCCATACCCTGCCGTCTTTGTAAAACACCCTTCGCATACAACCATAGTTCTCGTCGGCAATATAACACTCAAACAGCGAGTTGTGGTAAAAATTCTCATATTTGTATTCCACCTCCACCTGCGCCAAAAGCGAATCCTCAAGGTTGTAAACCTGCAGGTAGTCGAACCCCTCACGGCTTTCAACCAAAGTGTAAAGCAAATTGCCCACAATGTGAAAATCCATCACATTCACCTCCGGAAGGCTCACAACCGGATTGCCAATTTCGGCCTCCGAAAGCCTGACCTTCGAACTATCCGACGGGTGCATTTTTATTTCCAACCAAAGCTCCCTATTCTTGTTAAAACGCGAACGCTCAACCTTATACGTCTTTTTCAAATACTCCGGCAGCGTAAATCCAAGCCGCGTAGGTATATCATGAATGCCAAGCTCGAGGCTGAAAAAACCACTCCCATTGGTACTAACCCTCTGCCCATCGCCGGCACTAACCGTTACATCCTTCAACCCACGGCCCGTTTGACTATCCTCAACCAGCCCGCTTACAGTAAACTTTTGGCCATAAACCATCGACGTAGCAACAATCATCGCCACAATCAAAATCATTCTTATTTTCATACCTTTTTCTTTTTTACTTGATTTGAAAATATAACAAACGCTTCCGCAAATTGTTTCCACCAAAGCCCAACACCTTTATCCTCAGCCTATAATATCGCCCTAAACCAAACCCGAACACCACCGCTACACCACCAAACTTTCCCCTAAAACACTCTAAACAATAGACCGGAATTTTTTTTTAAACAAAGAGAAAAATACACCGAAAAACCAAAAAAACTCATCACCATTTTCCAAAAATCAATCTGTTTTTGCCCAAAAAAGAAAAATATTAGTACTATAAATCAGTAAAATAAAAAATATTTTAGATTTTGTTTTGTTATATCGGAATATTATTATATCTTTGCCACACGAAATGAAAATTTCGGAAGAGTGGCGAACATTGTTCGATTGAAATATTGAAAAACAGCAAGAGCAAAACGAAAAGTTTTCGAGCACAGAACGAAACAGCTTCCTTATAAAAACCTAACTATTACTACTTTAAAACAAAATTCGTTCGACTTCCAAACCTAACAACTACTACAGTAAAACGAAATCCGTTCGACAGACGAACCTAACAACTACTACAGTAAAACGAAATCTGTTCGACAGACGAACCTAACAACTACTACAGTAAAACGAAATTCGTTCGACCGACGAACCTAACAACTACTATCGTAAAACAAAATTCGTTCGACAGACGAACCTAACAACTACTACCGTAAAACGAAATTCGTTCGACAAACGAACC
>JAFWBF010000033.1 GCA_017507285.1 Bacteroidales bacterium
GATGGGTGTTGGTATTCTTTTCTACCAAGTCCCACTTGTTTACCACTATCACTACGCCCTTGTTGTTTCGTTGAATAAGGCCGTATATGTTCAAATCTTGTTGTTCCAAACCCTGCGAAGCATCTATCATAAGTATGCATACATCGCTGTTTTCGATGGCACGTACAGACCGCAACACGGAGTAAAACTCTATATCTTCGTTTACTTTCTGCTTCTTGCGAAGGCCGGCAGTATCTACAAAGTTGAAGTCGAAACCAAAAAGGTTGTAGCGAGTGAATATCGAATCGCGAGTGGTACCTGCTATAGGAGTAACAATGTTTCGGTCTTGTCCGGTAAGGGCATTAATCATCGACGACTTGCCTACATTGGGCCTACCCACTACAGCTATACGCGGAAGGTCGGAAGTTTCGTCCACCTCGTCCTGCATACCTTTCACCACCTCGTCCAGCAGCTCACCGGTTCCCGAGCCGTTCATGCCCGAAATGGGGTAGGGGTCGCCAAGGCCCATGGCATAAAACTCCGGCACATCGTTCATGCGAAGGGGAGTATCAACCTTGTTGACCACCAGCAGCACTTTCTTTTTGCAACGGCGAAGCATGTCGGCCACATCTTCGTCCATAGGAGTAACGCCTTCTTTTACATCAACCAAAAATAGGATAACGTCGGCCTCGTCGATGGCCAATTGTACCTGTTTGCGTATCTCTATCTCGAACGAATCGTCGCCACCAACCACATAACCACCGGTGTCGATAACCGAAAAATGTATTCCGGTCCATTCGGCTTTGCCATATTGGCGGTCGCGAGTAACGCCGCTTACAGAGTCGACAATGGCACTGCGTGTCTCGGTCAAACGATTAAAAAAGGTGGATTTCCCTACATTAGGACGTCCTACTATTGCTACTATATTTCCCATAATTGATTGATTTATATAGTTTAATTACTATTTTCATTTACATAAATATGGTGCAAAGTTACAAATATTCTGCGAAACAACAACCATATAGTGCCGATAATTATCAATCACTACCCGAAGGCGATAAGTTTCCCTCTCGAGGAAGATGTTTTTTCATCACGATATAATTTCATCTTTCTCACCAAAGTGAAAACAATGACTTAGCGTATATCCGTTAGGCATGGTGCATTAAAAAAGTTTTGTATCATCGTAAGAAATCTTCAGTATCATCGTTTGATTTTTTCCTCCTAAGGTGCTTAGGAAGGATTCCTAAGGTGCTTAGGAGGATTTCCTAAGGTGCTTAGGAGGATTTCCTAAAGTGCTTAGGAGGGTTTCCTAAGGTGCTTAGGAGATATTTTTCTAATGATAAAGCAAGTAAAAAGTAATGATAAGGCAAATAAAAACTAATGATAGGCCGAGGCAAGCGGAAGGGTAAACCAAAGAAAACAAATAAATCCCGTCCCTTGCCATAGGCCTATCATTAGTTGTTATTTATTCATTACGAGTTTGCATTACCGAAAATCTTCCTCCACGGCTACGTATGGGCTGCACCAATTCTCGTAGTTCGGCAATATCCAGCTTGTGATAATTCTGATTCTTGGGTTCGGCAAACAACTTCCGGTTCTTGTTGTAGCGCTCAACGTTGTAGTTCATCGCATTGTTGAAGTTTGAGCGCGATATGGTTTGTTTCAGTTTTTCCAAATCGGTCTTGCCCGAAAGATAGTTATCGATATCCTTTTGAGTAAGATGTCTTTTGTATTTATCCAACTCTGTTTGTGGCAACAATCCGGTGGCGGTATCCACCTTTTCGTCGATGGTTGTAAGGTCGATAGCGCCTGCCAATGTGGTTTCGAGCAGCACAAGTTTCTTTCTGTTCTTATCCTTATAAAAACCAAGATAGGCATGTTTGGGCTCGACAAATATTACGGGTGTAAGACCTATCTTTTTCAGTATCGACGACATAAAGGCACAGGCGTCGATACAATTGGCCTGACGGTTACGATACACTTCGTCGAAAAACCTTATGTATTGCGAATTTACTTTGGTCGAATACTTGCTGGTGTTGGATATGGAGCTGTATTTGATACCCTTGCTTTGGATAAAATACCAGATGGCAAACACTTGGTTTATCACTTCCTTCTCTCCAAGCTGATAGCCCGAAAACCTATTTACGAGTTTTTGTTCCAATATGTTGTTGAGCATGACATCGAGCCAAGGATGCTCCTCGTTTACAAAAGCTGCAAACATCCAACGATAGTCGATATACTTACCTGCGGTATCTCTTATACCTAATAGGCACTCGTTGATGGTACGATAGTTGAGCCTTATGTTTTTGATATCTACCTCTTCGTCGTTGATATAGCACGTAAACGTGAGGTCGACCTTGCCGGGCTGTTTGAGGCGTATAAGGTTGTCGTACTTCCACTTTACCAATGGATAGAAGGTGTAGGTCTCGCCTTTCTTGGGCAGGTTGGCCTGAAAAAAGGTTATATAGTTCATCTCCGACGAATCCATAACTATACGTAGCACCGAGTTGTCCTTAGGGCTTGTAACCCTATAAGAAAAGAAGTCCGACTCTACTTTTCCGTTGTAGTTGGCCAGCCCCATTATAAGCGATGGATACATAATACCATCGAAGTTGGCATCGTAAGCCACCTCAAAGTTTACCTTTTGCGGGTCTATGGTTCGTGCCGATTTCTTTTCGGCACAGCCAATGACAAAAATCATAGTTGCCACCATAAGCACAGCCACCGATATGTGTTTCAGTTGTTGGTTATTCATCATCGGTAATATCTTTATCGGGTTTTGCTTTAAGCATTCTTGTAAACAAATAAACAGTCATTACCACGATAAACAACTGCACCGTAATCATAATCACCAATGCCGATGTATTCATAATCTTGCCTCCTTTCGTTCTATATTTTTATTGCCTTTCCATATCATAACACATATAATCAACAGCAATAATACTAGCAATATCCTCGACATATCTACGTAAAAGACATCGTTTATCACCCGTCCGCTATATAGCACATCGCCGGCAGCCACCTTCTGCCCTACCTCTACCTGCGGCACATCGGAGTGGGCAAAAGCATAGTTCCTTACTTGGCCACCGCCAGACACACAGATGTAGTTACGCCCATTATGGCTGTATATCGAATCGACCGTTCCTGCGTTTTCGGCATAAAATTTGTCGGTTATCCATTGGCTGTTGGGGCCTATGCCCTTATGGGTAAGTTCGCCTACAATACTTGCATCATCCAACTCCCAACCTTTTATACTTATAAGCGACCAATCGTCGCCCTTGGGCTTCACCAATGCTGCAAGGAATATTACTATAAGCATAACGGGAGTTATGTATTTAAGTATAAACTTGAATATCTTAGGCACCCTGATGTCGGCACCCTGATGTATCATTGCCCAACCTTTGTCTACACCTATCACCCACGAAAACAATATGGCCTCGAACATGGCGAATATAAATAGCGACACCGTTCCGCCCCAATAATCGTATTGGTCAAACACTCCTTTTTGGAAAAACAGTACTGTAGGAAGGCCTAAAATAAATATTATCAACCCAAAGAACAGTGTAGACTTTTTCCGCTCCCAACCAAAGCCATCTTTTAGGAAAGCCACAATAGGCGAACCCATTGCCACCGTTGAGGTGATACCGGCAAAGAAAAGAAGCCCAAAGAAAGCGGCACCTGCTATAGCTCCTATCACATTGCCCCACTGACCAAAAAGGAATGGCATAGAACGGAATCCCAAACCAAAACCTCCCAGACCAACAAGCTCAACCACCTTGTCGATTCCAAAATAGCCGATAGATATAGGTATTATTATTGAACTACCAATAATAACTTCGCAAAACTCGTTGGTGAAACCTGTGGTCATTGCATTGAGGGCTATATCGTCGTTCTTACGCAAGTATGAGGCATAACACTGTATGCAGCCCATACCCAACGAGAGGGTAAAGAATATCTGCCCGGCAGCGGCAAGCCATACCTTTGGATCCTTGAGCGAGTCGAACTGCGGAGTCCACAAGAAGTTAAAGCCCACCATGCCATCATATACAGCACCATCGGTACCGGCCTTGATGGTAAAAGCCTTAACTACAAGAAACAACCCGAATACTATAAGCAACGGCATGCATATCTTGGATAGTTTTTCGATGCCTTTCTGCAACCCTCGCGAAAGAATCCATATATTAAGCACTAGACACAAAATATAAAATATCAAAGCCTCGTATGATATTCCCGTAGTAGAAGTAGATACATCTAAATAGCTATCGAAGAAAGCCGATACCTGTCCTTCGGTCATTCCACGGAAAGTTCCTATTATAGAATGATACACATACGACATGGTCCAACTTTCGATATAGCAATAATAGGCTGCTATAACAAAGTTTGAAAACAAACCCAATCCACCTATATACTTCCACAGCCTTCGCTTGTTCATAGTCTTCATTATATAAGGAGGCGAGTTGAAACCAAAACTTCCACCATATCTACCCGTCGACCATTCGACCAACAATAATGGTAAACCTAACAAAACAAACGATACAATATAGGGAATAATAAAAGCTCCTCCCCCATTTTGTACCGCCTGAATAGGAAATCTCAAAAAGTTTCCCAACCCCACAGCATTACCTGCCATGGCCAATATCAATCCCAGCCTTGAGCCCCATCTTTCAGTATTTTGTGCCATATCTTATAAAATATCTTTAAACAATTGAAAAAATCTTATTGTATATAAGTTTATTACGCATCAGTGACAAAATTTCATCTCTTTACATAACATATATATAATAAATCTGACTGCCGAAATTAATAACATAGGTCCTAACCCTGAATAAAATAACGCAATAAATATTATTGGAATATTTGGAATATGGTTGAGTACAATACCCAAACTCATCATAATTAAAAGCATCAACCATCCTCTGAGCGGAAACACATGCCACACCCATGTTTTGGAAGGCAACGACGATATATGTAGAGAATAACGATCAACTATTCTACGAAACATAAAGAAAAAAGAAAAAAATACTAGTAGCGTACCAGCAATAATAAGAAAAAGCCTGTCACTTTCCAACAGCCTAGCATAAGCATCAATGCCTTGTTGGGTTATTTTTATTCCAGGTATTCCCCATATCAAAACTGCTACAATATATAAATATTTACGATTCACCATAATGAATATATTAATTAATTGATAAACATAGTTTCAAAATACATATTTAATCTATAAAACATTCACAACATGAATATGTTTCCTCCACGAAACACCTTTTATCGAACACTTATTTGCAAAAAAACAGAGATGTAAAGATACATATTTTTGGCTATTCACACCAAGCTAACCAAAAAAGATGAAAAAGAAACACCTTAAAATGTGCATAAATCTCAAGAAACAAACTTACAGTTATAGAATATTACAAATGTTTTAAATTATGCCATCCAATTTCATCGAAAAATATCACCACCAAAGCACAAAGATTATGCAATCAGATATCTTCATCCTAACTATAACATTATAACACCCACAATTTAACAGCTCTTATAAAGCAAAGCGACGAAAGATATTTTTTTCGTCGCTTTCTAATCATTATGTCTGAAAAATAGTTTTTACAACAAACCTTTTTCTTTCTTTTCGCGCAAAGTAGTAAGCATATCTACGGTCATCTTGTCAAGGTCGTATTTAGGATTCCAACCCCATTCTTTTCTAGCACAAGAGTCGTCCAAGCTATTTGGCCAACTGTCGGCGATGGCTTGTTTTATAGGCTCGGGTTCGTACACCATTTCAAAATCAGGAACGTATTTCTTTATAGCGTTGTATATAATTTCGGGATCGAAACTCATAGCAGTTACGTTGAACGAGTTGCGGTGGATAAACTTCGATGGGTCGGCTTCCATGATGTTAATCATAGCATCCAATGCATCGGGCATGTACATCATATCCATAAAGGTTCCTTTCTTAAGCGGACAAACGAACTTTTCGCCTTTAACTGCAGCATAATATATTTCCACTGCATAGTCGGTAGTACCACCGCCGGGCAATGTAAGGTTAGAAATAAGACCAGGGAAACGCACCGAACGTGTATCTACACCAAAACGAGTGAAATAGTAGTCGCTAAGAAGCTCGCCTGTTACTTTTGTTACTCCGTAGATAGTTGCAGGGCGCTGGATGGTATCTTGAGGAGTCATATCACGAGGAGTGCTAGGACCAAAAGCACCTATAGAGCTAGGAGTAAATACTGCACAATTAAATATGCGAGCCACTTCCAAGCAATTTACCAAGCTGCCAATTCCCACGTTCCAGCCAAGCATAGGGTTCAATTCGGCTGTAGCCGAAAGAATAGCTGCCAAGTTATATATAGTATCGATGTTGTATTTCTTTACCACATCAACTATCTGCATTATTTGAGTAGAATCTATGCGCTCAATTGGACCACGTTCATATATAGGGCCTGTAAGTTGACGCAAATCGCTACATACAACGTTGTTGTCACCATAAATATCGCGTAGGTTTCTTGTAAGTTCGGATCCTATCTGTCCGCCGGCACCTACTATTAATATTTTTTTCATCGTAAGATTATATTTAAATTATATATGACCTATTTTTGAGGAAAAGATAAAAAGAGTAACGAAAAAAGCAATGTCTTTTTCTCGCTACTCCTTTATTTTTTATTATTATCCTTCTATTTCTTTACGTACTTTTACAAAAGCAGCAATACACTTGTCTAAGTGTTCTTTTTCGTGAGCTGCCGATATTTGTACACGTATACGAGCTTCGCCCTTAGGTACTACAGGATAGTAGAAACCTGTTACAAATATACCTTCTTCTTGCATCTTGGCAGCATATTGTTGAGATTTTGCAGCATCGTAAATCATAACGGCACATATTGCCGATTCTGATGGTTTGCAGTCAAAACCTTCTTCGTGCATTCTCTTTAAGAAGTAGTCGGTGTTGGCATGAAGTTTGTCTTGAAGTTCGTTGGTTTCGCTCATCATTTCAAACATGCGGATACCTGCTGCTACCAATCCCGGAGCCAACGAGTTGGAGAACAAATAAGGTCTAGAACGTTGACGTAACATATCAATGATTTCTTTCTTGCCAGTTGTGAAACCACCTACACCACCACCGAAAGCTTTACCAAGGGTACCGGTAATGATTTCTACTTTACCTTTTAGGTTGTAGCGTTCGGTTACACCGCGACCGGTTTTTCCTACAACACCGGCACTGTGGCTTTCGTCAACCATAACCATGGCATCGTATTTTTCAGCCAATTCGTATATTTTATCAAGAGGACAAACATTACCGTCCATAGAGAATACTCCATCAGTAGCTATAAGGCGGAAACGACAATCTTTTGCTTCGATAAGTTTTGCTTCAAGGTCGGCCATATCGGCATTGGCATAGCGGAAACGTTTTGCTTTACACAAGCGAACGCCGTCGATGATAGATGCGTGGTTAAGAGAGTCGCTAATGATAGCGTCTTCTTCGCCCAAAAGAGGTTCAAACACACCACCGTTTGCATCGAAGCAAGCAGCATAAAGAATAGTGTCTTCAGTGCCGAAGAACTCTGCAATTTTTTGTTCCAATTTCTTGTGCAAATCTTGACAACCGCAAATGAAGCGAACCGATGCCATACCAAAACCGCGTGCATCCATGCCTTCTTTGGCTGCTTTTATAAGTTCGGGATTATTGGCCAAACCCAAATAGTTGTTGGCACAGAAGTTCAAACACTTCTTTCCTTTTACCAAAATTTCTGCTCCTTGTGGAGATTCAATAATACGTTCGTTCTTATATAAACCGGCAGCTTCTATTTCTGCTAATTCTTTTTTAAGGTGTTCTTGAAATTTATTATACATAATATCAATATTTTATATGTTATATTTCTATATTAATTATTTTCGCAAAAGTACGCTTTTTTTTCAAAACATCCATGTATTTTAAAATGTATTTTACAACAATAACACAACATACTGTATAACAAACCTTTATTCTGCAAGGATTATTATTCAAACCATTTCGCTAAAGGCAAGGGAATTTCTATACAAAAACAGACTTCTTTTGCAAAAATTATTTGTGTTTTTCAGCAGGACATATTCATCCTTTTGAGAGGAATAATTTTTGGGTTGAGTACAGAATCGTCATTCCATTTCTACAAATAAGAATTCCCTCACGAGGGAATTTTATCTACATCGTGATGTAGTTCCATCTACATCACGATGAAATTTCATCTGGATCACGAGGGATTTAAGCCTTATATACCGGCCCAATTTTGACAGTATACCATCACACTCGTAATACCCTATTATAAAACTATTGACGATAGGGTGTAAATGAAGTGACAATATACCATCGTTTTTTGTGATAACATTGGACGGAAGTGGAAAATATACCATAGAGTAACATTCGTGAAATAGATGTTTTTATTTACATTTTGAAATATAAACAACCATACATTAATGGAATTATCAAAAAAACGATCTAGTAGCATGATTCTTATACCATAAAACGAAACAAAACATATCTAATAATGAAACAAAAATATATTTGCAAACTAATCTATTGTATGGCAATACTTACCTCCGTTGGCTGCGAGATTCATAATCAGAAACAAACAGCAAGTGCAATTTCGGTTACACAAAATGAATATACAGAAACTGATGATATTCTAAACTATAAATACGGAATTACGGATAGTATCAGAAAGAGAATATTTTTGTCGGAGCTAGCTTTCCATTATGCTCTCGAAAATGAAAAGCAATAGATAGCATTGTACTATTATATGTGTTTCTTACGAAGATAAATACAAAGATTTCGATCTATATTCTATTGGACGTTCTGATCCATGGATTTTAGAACCTCTGGAAATAACAGATCTTGAACTGATGGGGCGATATATAGTTGCATACTCTATTCCCGAAGGATATACCTTGAGCATGGATGAGATACTACAGATGGGAATAAATACAGAAAGTGGCGGATATATAACTGTACATGAATCTTCGTGGTTTGTTTTCCTACCATCCGACATGAGTAGATATATAATATAGTTAAAAACGTGTTCTCAAAACAAGACGCACGTTGGAAATTTAAAAGATTCGTATACTCCTAAAAATTGAGAATGCAATGACAATGTATTAATCCTACAGTCCTACTTTTCAACCCTTGGCTACAACCAATCAGTGATAAGCATAAAAATATTCCACAACCTTCCATTGATACCATTGTAGTCTATATCATTATGCACAAAAAAAATGGACCATTGGTATGTGACACCAATAGTCCATCGTAAATAATATATTATCAATATTTAATGTTATGCGCTCATACAGTTCGCATCGGCTTTTACTTTCTTTACCAATCCTTGAAGCACTGTTCCCGGACCTACTTCGATAAATTGTTCAGCACCATCGGCAATCATGTTCTGTACAGTCTTGGTCCAATGCACCGGAGCTGTAAGTTGTGCTATAAGATTGTTTTTTATAGTTTGAGGATCTGTAAACGGAGTTGCGGTAACGTTTTGATAAACGGGGCAACAAGGCTCAACAAACGCTGTACGCTCTATGGCTTCGGACAGTTCTATACGTGCAGGCTCCATAAGCGGAGAGTGGAATGCACCGCCTACATTTAGAGGTAATGCACGTTTGGCACCTGCTGCTTTTAATAGCTCACAAGCTTTCTTTATGCCTTCCATCGAACCTGAAATTACCAATTGTCCGGGACTATTATAGTTGGCAGGAACCACTACCTCATCGGTTATAGTTTTGCAAACATCTTCCACCACAGTATCGTCCAATCCAAGTATTGCCGCCATTGTTGATGGTTTCAACTCACATGCTTTCTGCATTGCATTTGCACGTGCTATAACAAGTTTCAACCCGTCTTCAAACTTCATGGCACCTGCTGCCACAAGGGCAGAAAATTCGCCCAACGAGTGTCCGGCCACCATATCGGGTTTAAAATCGGCACCCATACTTGCTGCCAATATTGTCGAATGTAAAAATATTGCAGGTTGCGTTACTTTGGTTTGCTTTAAATCTTCGGCAGTACCCGAAAACATCATATCTGTTATACGAAAACCTATTATATCATTTGCTATCTCAAACAATTCTTTGCACTTCGAATTGTTGTCGTATAATTCTTTTCCCATACCCACAAATTGGGCTCCCTGACCGGGAAATACGTATGCTTTTTTCATCTTTTATTAGTGTTTTTTATTTATAAATACATTTATAATAAGCGTATTAGATGTTTATTATACTTGTTATGACTTCTGCAAAGATACATAATAATTGCAAATATCTTTATCTTTATGTTACCAATACACGTACTTTTCTACATCTTCCGAAGTTATCACATCATCACAAAAAACATATAATCGTTCTATTGCGTTCTCCAATTCTCTTACATTTCCTGTCCATGCATAGTTGACCATTTGTTCCATAGCGTCATCGCTTATCACCACTTCACGCTCATTAGTAGCTATCAAATTGTCTAGGAAATATTGTGCCAAAATAGGTATATCCTCTCTTCGCTGGCGCAAGGATGGCACCCTTATTTCTATCACACTAAGTCTATGAAACAAATCTTCCCTAAACCGTCCTTCTTCAATTTCTTTTCTCAAATTTTTATTTGTTGCCGATATTACCCTTACATCGATAGGTATCGGTTTTTCGCCACCAACCCTTGTAATCTTTTTCTCTTGCAACACCCTCAGTATTTTTGCTTGTGCGGGCAAACTCATATCACCTATTTCATCAAGAAACAGAGTTCCACCGTTGGCCTGTTCAAAATCGCCCCTATGCATTTTCACTGCCGAAGTGAAAGATCCTTTTTCATGTCCAAACAATTGACTTTCTATAAGGTCGGAAGGTATAGCTGCACAATTCAATGTGATAAATGGCTTGTCACTACGCTTGCTACATTCGTGCAACAACTGTGCCACCAATTCTTTTCCTGCTCCATTTGGACCTGTTATCAGTACCTTTTCGTTGGTAGGTGCCACTCGGTCTACTAGTTTCATCATTTCTTTCAACTTTTCCGACTGCCCTATCATCTTTGTGTTAGTAATTGAAGGTTCTTTCAAACTAATACGTTTTTTTACCTTTATTTTTTGTGCCGGTACAGCTTCTTGAGCACTCAACAATTCGTTTATGGAATGAAGCAACTTATTAATGTCTATAGGTTTTTGCACCATATAGCTAGCACCTCCTCTCATATATTTTAGCACTGTATCCAAATCAAAGTCCTTCATAGTTACTATAACAGGAACATTATTTTCCACTTTTCTCAATTTTTCAATCAAGGTAAGTGTGTCCATATCTGCATGTTGAATATCTGATAAAACAATATCATAACCGCAGGTACATATCCTTTCGAACGCCGAACCTCCTGTTTCTTCCACATCAACATGAAAAGACTCATACTCAAGAAGCTCTTTTAATGAGGTTCTAACCGCATATTCCGAATCTACTAACAATAGTCTTCGCATATATTTCTATTAATCTTTAGAATAACTATTTTCATTTAATTATTTGCATGAAACAACAGCTATAGCTGAAAGTTTCAATTCTTTAAAAACATTTGATATCATCATATATTGTAAATCATCAATATCTCACATCATTTTTGTATTCTGACTGAAATATACCTCTGTTGCGCCTACTCCGTATTTTGCCATTGACGCATCGAAATAATGCAACCCTTTGTATTTTTTCAGTTCCTTTATTATTTCATTTTTAAGTACACCAGATCCAACGCCATGTATAAATATAACCTTTTGCACATGGTTTATTATAGCATCGTTTAAACATTTTCGGAAGAAATCCATCTGTATTTCAAACTTCGAATGGTCGTCCAAATCGTTGCAATTTGGATACAATGCTTCGATATGTAAATCCACTTCGGCAACATTAGGTTCAACAAAATACTGTTCCAAAACATTGCCAGGATTTATCACCTTGGCTTTGCGTATCACTATAGGTTCTTGCTGTACATCACCTTTGTCAACCAACACCGGCTTTGACATTTCTTCTATTGTTGCAATGGCATTGACATCTGATAGTTTTGCCAATGATATCAATAATGCCTTTGCTGACAAGCATCCTATTTCAACATAACTTTCTTCTTTATAAAAGCGCGAACCCTTTACTTTGAAATCGGCCGATACTGTATTTAATACCGTTTTGCCACTATCGTAATGAAACATTCCTTGCACAATTCCCCTCATCCAAAGATCTATATTTTCACGACCAATAGTATCAATATACATTTTACTTTCGGGTGCAATAGCACTATAATCTATGCCTTCAAAGGCAGTTTCGCTTTGCAGAAAAATACTTGCCAAGAATGTATAAGGAGTTCTGTTAACTATATACACATCCATATCGCCGGTTATAAGCCAACGCTGTTCGTGAGGAACAAAAGCCAAATATATACCCTTGTCTATGTTTCTCACTTCGGGAATCGGACGTAATGCAGATATAGTATCCTCGTCATAACTTATTGTTTCCTGCGACTGTGCAGTTTGTTTTGCCGGTACTTCCACATCTATATCCTGCTCAAACAATTTACCGGCACCCTGCATAGGTTCCACCTTTATGAGATCTTTTATCAATGTGGGTATATCAAAACCTGTATCGTCAGTTACATTTACTATCTGCGAAGAAACTATTTTGGTAACAATTCCTCCTCCTATTTGATTTAAAAACTTTACTTTATCTCCTACTTTCAATTTCATAACACTGTAAGTCCCTTATCATTTTATTATTTTATTTGCAAGATCATTAAAATCAACTCCATCAAAATTGCCCGAACTCATCAGCAACAAATTGGCATTATTCCAATCCATAGCCACAATATCAGCTTTCAATTGTTTAGAATCGGTATACACCTTTATATTGTCATTTTCGAATGCTTGAAGTACTCTTTGAGAATCTAAAGGAGGCAATTTTTTATGCTCCACAGCATGAGGATTGAAATAAACCACAGCCTCATCGGCAACATCCATACTACCTGCATATTGCGATAGGAAAGCCTCGGTTAGGCTACTAAAAGTATGCAACTCCATACATGCCACCAACCTACGAGAAGGATACTGTTCCTTCATAGCCGATATGGTTGCCTTCAACTTTGATGGTGCATGAGCAAAATCTTTATAAACTGCAGCATTATCATTCTTTTTAACCAACTCCAATCGCTTGGATGCGCCTTTGAATGATGTTATAGCATTGTAGAAAACCTCGTCGGCTACTCCCAAACAACGGCATACATTCATAGCACCCATAAGGTTGAGCAAATTATGAGTGCCAAATATCTGAAGCTCCACTTTTGTTTTACCTACAAGAAGTTTGGTAACACCATTTTCGACGACAAAGTTTGGCACATCGTAGGGTATCGCCTCTATATCAGCCCGACAGTTTTGCCCTATCACCTTTACATTTTCATCATTGGCACAATATATGAGTTTCCCTTTTGGAGTAATAAGGTTTGCAAACTTCACAAACTGCTCCTTGTAAATCTCGAACGTTGGAAAAACATTAATATGATCCCATGCCACCCCACTTATAAGGGCAATGTCGGGCTTATACAAATGAAACTTTGGACGTCTGTCTATTGGCGAAGTCAAGTATTCATCACCCTCAAGCACCATCACACCTGCATCATCGCTAAGTCTTACCATAACTTCGAAACCTTCCAACTGGGCACCAACCATATAGTCGGTTTTTACACCAGCATATTGCAACACATGTAATATCATGGCTGTAACAGTAGTCTTTCCATGGCTTCCACCAATAACCACCCTTGTCTTGTGCTTCGATTGTTCATACAAATATTCAGGATAAGAAAATATCCTAATGCCAAGCTCTTTGGCTCGTAAAAGTTCCGGATTATCTATCCGCGCGTGCATACCAAGTATCACAGCGTCCAAATCCGAAGTAATACGTTCCGGATTCCAACCTATAGTATCAGGTAGCAATCCATACTTCTCCAATCTGGACTTGGCAGGGTCAAAAATCTCATCATCCGACCCCGATACTTTATAGCCTTTCTGGTGCAAGGCTATGGCAAGATTGTGCATCGCACTACCGCCTATGGCAATGAAGTGTACTCTTGTCATACTCATATATTGTCGTATTACTTGTGCCTGCAAAATTACTTATTTTTTTCTGTTTTTACCAGTTTTGACCTACAAAATAGTGAAAATATACATATTTTAAAAAATCAGATTAATAGTACAAGCCATAAGGAAGAACCGCAACAAAAACATTTACAATCATTTATATCATCACACAAAGAAGCACTAAAAATTAATATTTCATCTACTTTTTTTTCAACTTTCATGAGTTTTTGGTGCAAAAAATCCATTTTTCAAAGTCCCAAAACCCATTTTCAACAATATTTTAATGGTAAAATATCACGAAATTTCTCGCAAAAAAACAAGAGAACCGTCGACCCAAAACATGCCAATCCTACCAATAAAAAACAACCAAAACAAACCTAAAACCATAGCCACACACAGAAAAAAAATACAATAACAAAATATTTAAGCGATAAAAATTGTTTATCCAACAAAAACTTACTACCTTTGCCCCATGAAAAGAACATAACAAAACGTTTATAAAAGACTAATAATTAATTAAAAACAATACGATATGTCAGAAAAAATAATGGACAAGATCCCTGCAGGTGTTGTGTGGGGCGATCAATTGCAAGAGATATTCCGCATAGCCAAAGCCAACCACTTTGCTTTGCCAGCCGTAAATGTTGTTGGAACCGACTCGGTAAATGCCGTTATGGAAGCTGCCAAGCAAGCCAACTCGCCGGTAATGGTTCAATTTTCTAATGGTGGTGCCGTGTTCTACGCAGGCAAATCGTTGCCAAGTACCGAAGCCGCTGTGGCAGGTGCAGTATCAGGTGCCATGCACGTTCATCAAATGGCTAAACACTATGGAATACCAGTAATTATCCACACCGACCATGCTGCAAAAAAATTATTACCTTGGATAGATGCACTGCTCGACGAAGGCGAAAAGTTCTATGCCGCTCATGCCAAACCTCTTTTCAGCTCTCACATGCTTGACCTTTCTGAAGAGCATTTGAAAGAAAACATTGAGATATGCAAGAAATACCTTGCTCGTATGGACAAAATAGGCATGACATTGGAAATAGAACTTGGTATAACAGGTGGCGAAGAAGACGGTGTAGACAACACCGGCATCGACTCGTCGCGCCTTTACACCCAACCCGAAGATGTTGCATACGCTTACGAAGAACTTTCAAAAATAAGCAAACATTTCACCATTGCAGCATCGTTTGGAAACGTTCACGGTGTATACAAGCCAGGCAATGTAAAACTTGAACCTATTATTCTTCACAACTCGCAAGAATACATCCAAAAGAAGTTCAATACCGAAGCCAACCCCGTAAACTTTGTATTCCACGGTGGTTCGGGTTCTGAACCTGAAAAAATAGCCGAAGCATTGCAATACGGCGTTGTAAAAATGAACATCGATACCGATACACAATGGGCTATGTGGGAAGGTGTGATGAACTACTACAAAACCAAAGAAGCATACCTTCAAGCTCAGATAGGCAATCCCGAAGGCGACGACAAACCTAATAAAAAATACTACGATCCTCGTGCTTGGCTTCGTAAAGGCGAAGAAAGCATTGTAAATCGCCTACAAATAGCTTTCAAAGACCTAAACGCTTTGAACAGAAACTAACGTTATTCTGCATACTCGAGGATTCCCCATTCACTATGGGAATCCTCTTTTTTGATCCACCATCATAAACAATAATAGCATGAAAACATTACGCCTTTCAATATTGACGCTATGCATAATGCTATGCAGCCAAACATCATACTCCCAGAACTTTGATGTAAATACACTGGCAAATATCGAAAACACACGCACCCCCTTTATGAACCAAGCCATGGAAGGCATATCATTCTCGGCCTATATAATTGCGCCGACAGTGCCAATAAGCATACTATCAATGGGTTTGGTCACCGCCAACCACGATGTCGCCATCGGAGGCCTACAGATAGGAGCCGGCATACTGTTATCCACAGCCACAACCTTTGCTATGAAGAAGTTGCTACAACGACCACGCCCCTACGACAGCCATCCCGACGTGTTGCACCCCTTGGCACACGAACGCTCATACTCGTTCCCATCCGGACATACATCGGTGGCTTTTGCCACAGCCACATCGCTAAGCCTTCAGTTTCAGAAGTGGTACATCACAGTGCCGGCATTCTTGTGGGCTGCCACCGTGGGATACTCACGCATGTACCTTGGCGTACACTATCCTTCCGATGTGCTTATAGGCATAGTGGTGGGAATGACCACTGCATACCTATCGTACAAAATACAGCAATGGATAAAACCCCAAGTGCAAATACCCATAACCATACGTTTCTAACTACCATGGACCATGAATATTAGCAAATAGAATAGAACCATCCGACTATTTTAAACAATCAACAGACTTGACAACCGAAATTTTCCTCGTGATGTAGACAAAAATACATCACGAGGAAAATTCATCTACATCACGAGGGAGAGAAAACTACATCACGAGGCATTTTCAACTCCATTCCGCAGGACAAAAACTTGTCTGTAACGTTCGTTGAAAACAACCTCCACGCTTTTTGGTCATAACCCTGCGGTTTACGACCCAAAAGTGCCATAGTTTTGGCCCGTAACTATGGCACTTTTGATGGCTAAACCGCAGGGTTACGAATGGCAAAGCATATATTGGATTATCCATTCGCCAACTACCAAGTTTCTCTTTAATCTTTGCTACCTTATCTGTTTTATTTCTTTCTGTAGGATGTCGAGGAATGTGGCTGCTTCGTCGCCGTCTGTCTGCACGTGTGGAACTGTAGGAAGATGCCATAGCTACGGCATTATAGTTCATCGTTTACTATACTGCCGTATGTTATCCAGTTGTTTATGCTGTATGACACTGCTTCCGAAATATTTTTTACTCCTAATTTATCGTTTATTTGTCTGCGATATTTCTTTATTGCTTCCGGCGAACGGTTCATTATTTTTGCTATTTCTTCTATCGACATACCGCTCATCGAAAGCGATAGCGTTTCTTTTTCTTGAGCCGAAAATATTATGGGTTCAAAGTCTTTCCACTCCATACTTTGGGTGTCGAAAGTGTAAAACTGTGAAGTACCCACTATGCCTGCAAGTAGCGAAACATTTTCTTTGTGCGATGAAACTGAGGCTAATCCCAACACCAGCCGGGGCATACCTTCGTGGTCGAAAACAAGAGGTGATATTTTATGATATAGTTTATAGGTCTTGTTGCCAAGCAAAATTCGGAAACTAAGTATAACCACAAACCTGTCTCGATGCTCTGGTTGTATCTTCTTGTATTGCGACAATATAGTACTAAAACCACACTCCAAAACTTTTCTATCATCGCATGGAACGAAAGTATTAAGGTATTCAAAGCCGCTAGTGTATATATCATTTAAATCAAAAACGCCTTTTAGCAATGGATCTTCCGAGATAAACATATACTTTTTCTGCTTTACATCGGCAAGATAGACCCCTTGGTGGGAAATGAGAGATAGAGCTTTCGCCATTTCGATATACGGTGCATACATTGTCGAAAAATCTACTGTGTCTTTGTTATCAATGATTTGCATATAAGTTGGTGTTAATGTTTAGCCCTGCAAATATACAAATAAAAAGTACACAAAAGTATAAAAGTTGAACCATAACTAAAGATTTACACTTTTGTGTACCATCTATGTGAGATAAATGATGTAATTTTGCAGCCGAAAATGATAATACTTTTTGTCGTAGAAATTTTCCTAAGATAATTCTACAAACAATTTGCAAAATAGTTTTTAGAAGTTGGTTTAATTAATTGAATATGGTAAAAATATTTTTTCGTTGGGTTGAACATCTTTTGGTTCTTACATGGGCAATAATGTTTATTGGTCGTGCTATATCTTGGCGGATACTTCACGTCGTGGAATGTAAAATGTTTTTCATTGGTGTTATTTTAATGACAATTATTTCACTTATAGGAGCTATCGGTGTAGTTCTATTTGCAAAGAAGAAACAGAATCAAGAATTAGAACTTACAATTACAAATCTTGAAAAAGATAATATTTTAATTAAAGGGTTCTATTTATTTGAACATTGCTTGCTTATTACATGGCTAATAAGTGTGATTATATTTATTGTAAATCACAGCAATTTGATATTTGATTCAATAATACCAATATCTGAATTAGACAAACCTTATTTTACTCCGTTCTTACAACATGTGCTATTATCAACTACGGTATCCCTTATTATAGCATTGGGCTATGTAATATGTCGTTTTCTTAAAACTAAAAGCCTTCATATACCAATAACCAAATAAATCGATGGAAGATATAGTACTTAAATATATTATTACCGGAAAAGTAAAAACATTTGTAAAGTCGGCAACAATGTCGGCCGAGACCACAGTGTTGTATAAAAACAATCAGGAGCTAAACATAACCAAAATAAATAATTTGAAAGTAGGTAAGAAAGAAATTACAGATACCGATTATTTAATAACAGGTTATGATCTTCGTGATTACGATGCTTTAAAGCAATACAAATACATGGAGGACGATGATTGCATAACAGCTGATAATATATTCGACACAACTGTTGTCGACAATATCGAATTTACAGATGTTTACGAAGTTATAAATGGGTATAAATGCCGTAAAGTAATACTATATACAAAAACGGATAAGCCTAAAAACGAAATAACTACCACATATTGGATAGATGAGAGCGTAAATATCCACAACCATTTATCGAAGAGTTCGGGGGTTACGGTGGGTCTTATAGTGAAATCCGTCATGAAATCAAAAAACATGGAATTTACACAAGAGCTTCAAAGTGTGGAAAAACGCAATATTGAAGATAAGGAAATGGACGTATTTCCCAAAAATCTTCCTATAAAAACATTCGAAGAATTGGAAAAAGATTTGCCTTCGGGAGTAGCGTGTCCTCTTTTCTTTTAATGGTAAAAATTTATTGTTTGCACTTTGCTTAGCAGTGAAAATTATAGGCAATTTTTAGATATTACCTTATTAAATAAGCAAATTAATTCGATTAAAGAACGAGGTTTCGAAGTCGTTTTTCCTAAGTTGCAAACATTTGATTTTCGAGTATTCTATTTTTTTACATCTGAAGATTCGAGTCTTCACATCTGAAGGTTCGAACCTTCAGAAAAAGGGAATCGCAAGATTTGTAAAACATATCTTTAAAGGTTTTATATTCCAAAATAGGATTTATGTATCAGCAACATACCGCTTGTCTCCGACAAAATAAACATCTAACATTGACTATAATTGATTTTTTTGGTGTAGACTAATAATATAGCGTATAATGTGATATAATTATAAGCGGCAAAGGATATATTATAAAAGATAATGGGATATACATCCGGCGACGACCGGATATATATCCCACTGTTTTTGCACAACAGATGTACAATCACATTGATAGCATATTACATACTTCCCATCGACTCGCCTGTTTTGGCTTTATGTTCCAACTCCATCTTTCCAAAGCGGAATGTAAGTCCAAGGCTTATGGCACGGCTGTTGGTTACACGGTTGGTGCTGGACGATATGTAATATGGGTTGTTGATTAGGTTTTCTTGTTTGTTCCAATTAAACAAATCCCATACACTGATGTGCATCGAAAGCTTACGTTTAAAGAAATCTGCTCTCACACCACAATCTATACTATATGTAGGCTTGCTTTCGGCATAAAGAGTTTCGGTAGCCGAGCGGTAACGACCCGAAGCATAGATATTAAACTTATCCCACACCTTGGCATTAACGTTAAGGTTGAAGCTGTAGCTAAACGACTCGTTCGATTTCAGTTCTTCACCTTCAAGGTATTCGTAATACGAATCATACATATTGGCATAAAAGCGTACGTTTACAAAAGCAGCCGGGCGATAGGTTATACGGAACTCGGCTCCTGTGCTATGCGACGAACCTAGGTTGACAGGCATACTATAGTTGACATACCGTCCAAACACATCGCTATACACAGCTGTGGTAAGGGTATTCACCGCATTTGTAACATTGCGATGATAAGCCGAGATACCTATCGAGCCAAAGTTTTCGTAAAACTTGGTCCAACCTCCTTCGAACGAATTGGTATAAACAGCTTCCAGCAGTGGGTTTCCTGTGCGGTAACTATCTTCGTTATAAGTGATAAATGATGTCAAATTGCTTGGACTTGGAGGGGTAATACGACGAGAATAGCTCAACGAGAAGTTGTGCATCGACTCGGTACGGTACGATAAGTGCAATGACGGACGTAGATTGAAGAAACCTAAACCTTCTACATTATCCTTGGGCGAGTTATGTATAATATAGTCTCTAGTCTCGTACTCGGCTCGCAAACCGGCCTTTGCTGTAAAGTTTCCAAACTGATGTCGTATGGTAAAATATCCACCCAATTCCTTGCTTACATTCCTCGAGTCTTCAAAACGGAGAGAGTCTAACTGATACTCTTCTCTACCCCAAACCAAAGTATCGGTAGTGATTCTATCGTCGGAATTGTAATAACTCGAAGCTATTCCC
>JAFWBF010000239.1 GCA_017507285.1 Bacteroidales bacterium
GATTTGATTAAATCAGAAGAGAATACAGAACCGGAAAAAGCTCCAAAACCAACGCAAACAACAACAGCTCATACTCAGCCAACTAGCTATGATTTGGGTTGGGCTATATATGAAGGAAAAATGAAAGGTGGTAAACCTCATGGCGTGGGTGGTACACTTAAGATAACTCGTAGATATAGTATTGATTTGAAAGATGGACTTGGTTCTACTCTTGATGTATATCCTGGCGAAACTATCGAAAATACCAAGTTTGATAATGGCCGGTTGCGTGCCGGTGAGTTACATCGCCATGATGGTACTCGTCCGTATTTCAGTATATAAATAACTAAACCTTCAAACAGATGATTAGGCGGTATTTTATAGTACTATTTACTATAAGCTTTGCACTAGGAGGTGTAGCTGTTGCACAGACTGATGTGGAACGGCTACATCATCATTTTATACAACGTTTGGTATATGGTTCGGAGAAAGGAGAAATACAAGGCAAACCAATAAAGAAATTTATGAAGGAGGAGAAAATATCTATCCTCGAAGGTGATTTTAAGCTGTTGGGTGCTTTGTGTAATGATACTTCAGCCATAATGGAGATGACTATTGTGGATGGCAAGCGCTATGCCATAAGTTTTATTAAGGATAGTGTGAGAAAGGCAGTTATCAGCTATCCGGCATCGTATCAGCTTATACTTGGAACCACTCTTATGGAGGCAGAGAATTTGTTGTTGGATAATGTTCGACATACAGTGTTGCTACCGGTAGAAGATGGTTCTATTTCGGGCGATATATTGCAACGAATAGGCACTAGTGATATATATCTTTTAAAGGGTTTTCATTATACCTTGCCTGAACTCAATGGCAATCGCTACTACGTAAAAGAGAGCGACTCTGTCTATTCTTTGCTATACAGCGAAGATTTGCCTATGGAAACTATGGCAAACCTTGTTACCGGCACAGAGATAGAAAACCAATTGATATTGAATATCACTATGGTGAAGTATGGTTATAAGATAGATAGTGCAACTGTTCCTTTAAGGCAATGGATTACCTATTGCTTTTCGGAGGGATGTGTACCTTATTTTGGGGTAATGACTAAAGAGTCGGAAAAAATGGTGTGTGAGCTTTTGATGATAAACGAAATGCTGGGTTATGCACATGTAATGAAAATGGAGTTTAACCCCCAAATATTGGCCAATCGTGAAGGTAAAATTAAAGCTCGATTAAATAGTTATATTCCTATTTGGAATTTAAAGTCGTTGATGGATGATAAAAACTAATGATATGATTAAGAAATTTACAATTACGCTTTTAGCGTTGATTATAGGACTGGCTACGATGGCTCAGCAAGAATCTGTAAGTAAGCAAATAAATCAGATAAAGCGAAATCCATTGTACATCTATTCCGAAGCTACTATGGCTACAGAGGAAGAAGCACGCGAAGTAGCTTGTGAAATGCTTTTGAAACAAGTAAAGGAGTATGCTGAATCAAAAAAATATCTTGTAAAGGCTGATAATATCTTGATAAAGGACATTAAAACAAAAAGTGAGTCGCTTATGATGCGACGTGGTACTATGTATCGTGTGTTTTTGTATGTTAGCAAGATAGATATTGAACCTGTAAATAATGTTACAAACATTAATAGCTCTACCGGCACTACGATAAGTACCAATAATGTGGTGACAAAAGTAACGAACGCTAAACCTACTGTTGAACAAAAACAGAAAGAGCCGGAGACTGTAAAGAAAAAAGAGAATGTTGTTTCGAAAAAGAAAAAAGAGGATTATGTTTCGAAAACTAAGAAAGTAGAGCCTACTGTGAAACCGGAACCAACAGCGGTAAAATCGGAACCGGTTGTAGTAAAATCGGAATCGGCTACAGTAAAATCGGAACCGGTGGTAGCTAATGAGAAAAAGGAAATCAATACTACAAAAGAGATCGAAACTATGAATATCCATTCGGGAAATCTTCCTAAATGGCAGCAACAAGCAATAGAGTCTTTACTTACTTGTACTAATGTGTCGGAAATTATTAATAAACTGAATCGATTGAAATCGGAATATAAGATAAGTGGATATGGAACAGCAGACAAATGTCGTTCGGTAGCCAACTCTTATTGGATTATTTTTGATTCCGATGGAAGACTTATTACTATATTAGGAATGGGAGAAACAGAAAGACTTGATTATAGTTCGGAGCAAACATCTTCGTTAGAAAAATATAGAGGAATGAATGCATTATGGTTTAATTTTGCAAAATAATAGATATAAGATGAAAAAGATATTATTGTTAGTTTTAGCTATTGTATTTGGATACGTGGCAAATGCACAAGATGTGGTGTATTTTGAGTTTTCTGATGGTATAGAAGGAAACCTTAAAAGTGTGATGGAACGAAACACATCTAATTTACTTACAGCTATCAATCGTGCCGAAAGCACTAATAGTGATATAAATTATACGGGTATAAGCATTGACAATCTTGCTTCGCAAAGTATAGGAATGATGTGGAATAATGTTCGTTTTAGAGTATTGGACGAAGATATCGTAGAACATTGTTTGAGCATCAAGTCGAGTTCGGGAAAGGTTATAGGTTATCAAGTGCGTAATATTGCAGTTGAAATGAAACCGCGTGATACTACTTATATTGGAGACCTAAACCAAGAAGTTTGTATCAATTTTGATAGAAATGGTCGTATAAGCGATTTTAATATCACTATGGGTTTGCAACAATATGTAAAACTTATAAAGGAAGGTGAACGTTTGGATGATTTGGATCGTCGTATGCAAATTTTGCACTGGGTAGAACAGTTCCGTAATGCTTATATAACTAAGGATATAAACTTTATGGAAAATGTGTTTAGCGATGATGCTCTTATCGTTACCGGTAAAGTGGTGAAACGTCAAAAAACAGATATGAAACCTATAAGTGTGGAATATACTACGCAAGGCAAACAGCAGTATTTAAATGGTTTGCGTAATGTATTTAAAAAGAATGCTTATATAAACGTTAACTTTGATGAGATTAAGATAGTTCGTCATGGTGCCAAGCCGAACTATTATGGAGTTACCCTTAAGCAAGGTTGGAATACCAAGAGTTATAGCGATGAAGGTATCGTGTTTATAGTATGGGATTTTACTGATGAGTTTAATCCAAAAATAATGGTGCGTACTTGGCAGCCAATGCAAGTTGATGACAAAGATATATTTACACTTGGCAATTTTAAGTTGAACTAACGAAATGAAGAAGCATATATTTTTTCTATTAGCAGTAGTATTTTCGACTTCTGTATTTTCACAGCAGTTGAAAGTGGTAGAGAATTTGTATAAAGACGAGAATTCGAGATACGCTATTGATTATCCCAGGGAGGATTTTAATAAGACTCTTTGTGGGTTGATACTTATAGAATTGGATATGCCGGAAGCAACATTTGAAGGTGATGTTGTATATTCTGAATATCAAAATGGTGTGTGGTGGATATATATGTTGGATGGTGCAAACTGGCTTACGGTTAAAGCTAATGAATATGTACCTTTGCGTCTCGAATTTAGTCCTATAAAGATAGAGAGTGCTGCTACTTATTTTATGAAGATAGAAAAGGTGCAAAACGAATCATTACCATTGGTAAGACAATATTTGGTTATACGTACTGAACCATCGGATGCTAAAATATATGTCGATGGTGAATATGTAGGGCAGGGCGAAGTAGCACCATTTTTGCCGGTTCATAAAGAACATCACTATAAGGTGGAAGCTCCGCTGTATCATTCGGAAGAAGGAATAGTTAGAATGACAGCCGACAATACAACTGAGTTGGAAGTAAAGTTGGAGCCAATGGATTTGGGGTATTTGGTAAGTATACGAACCGACCAGCTTGGCGATAGTTTGTATGTTGACGATAATTTTGTGGGTGTTTCGCCGCAAGAGTTGTATTTCGAACTAGGTTCATATCAGATGGAGGCTAAGCGAGGTATGGCCATAATGGAGAGGACTTTGAAAATAACGGAGAATTTACGAAAAGATGAGACTTTAGATGTTCTTATAGAAATAAAAGAATATGATTTTGTTGACTTGGGATTGAGCGTTAAATGGGCTACATGTAATGTTGGTGCTTCTGTACCTGAAGAATATGGCCATTGTTATACGTGGGGCGAAACGATGTTCAAAGATGAATATGTTTTGGACAATTGTACTACCTGTCGTGATACTATAAATGAGATAAGCGGTAGTGCTACCTATGATGTTGCAAGGGTTAATTGTGGCAAAAAATGGAGAATCCCAACAAAGGATGAGATGGCCGAACTGAAGGATAGATGCCAATGGACATGGACTGAAAAGAATGGGGTGAAAGGTTATGAGATAACCGGACCTAATGGAAACACTATTTTTATGCCGGCAGCCGGAAATTATATGGGATCAACGAGGTACAATGCCGGTATAGGTGGTTTGTATTGGACTGCAACATCGCCCACTACCGAAAGAGGAAATGCTTATTATTTGCATTTCGATGTTGATAGAAATATAATTTCAGCCGATAGATATTATGGACTTGCAATACGTCCGGTGATAGATTAAGGTATTTGAAACTAATAAAGGAAGAAATAATATTTTGTAACATATTAAATATTTCAATAGCAACTAAATGAAACGATTTGTATTATTGACTTTGCTGTTAGTGGTTTGTGGTACCACATTTTCTCAGCAACTACGTGTGGTTAAGGAATTGTATAAAGATGAAAACAATACTCTTGCTGTTAAGTATCCTATGAAGGATGCTAGTGGCAATAATTGTGGTCTTATACTTGTAGGACTAGTTATGCCCGATGCAAAATTTGAAGGAAACATAGTGTATAAGGAATACAAGCAAGGGGAATGGTGGATTTATATGCCTAAAGGTTCCACATCTTTTACTGTAAATGATGTGTTGCGTTGCAGTTTCTCTCCTATAGAGAGCAATGCTACTTATTTGATGACGATAGTTCGTGAAAATAAAGACGCAGTTAAAAATTACTTGGTTATCAAAACCAATAATTCTAGTTCAAAGATATTTGTTGACAATGAATATATGGGAAAAGGGGAGTGTAGCAGTTTTTTGGATGTGTCTAAAAAATATACATATCGTATAGAAACTCCTTTGCACCATACCGAAGAGGGAGTGCTTGAATTGTCGGAAGATAAAACAACAGAACTAAACATCACTCTAAGACCTGCTTATGGTTATCTACAAATAAATACATTTCCTGAACAGGGTGCAACTATAGAGATAAATGGAGAGGAATGTGCAGAGGTTACTCCGTTTACAACAAAGGCTTTTGCAAGTGGCGTTTATAAAATACAAGCATTTAAGCAAATGTACAAACCGGTGATGGTAGAAGCAGTGGTAGAAGATGGAAAAACAACACAAGTTGATATAAGTTTGGTTTCCAATTATGGTAATGTTTTGATAGTGTTGGCTGATGGAGATGCCATGTTGTATGTGGATGATAAATATATATCGCAGGGTACTTGGCAGGGGTCTCTTACTGCCGGAGAGCACATTATAGAGGCACGAAAAGATAACTATTATACATTTTCTAAAAAACTAAATGTGATAGAGGGACAAACCGAAAAAGTGTCGATCCCTCCTTTGCAATACAAATCCGGAAAATTAAATGTAAATTCCAATCCTATTGGAGCTGACATAAAAATAGATGGGAAAGATTACGGCAGAACTCCTAAGGTGGTACAAAATATAATAACGGGAACACATTCGATTAGTATTTCCAAAGCCGGATACGCTACCTATACCGCCAATGTGGAAGTGGAAGAAGACAAGATGGCAGAAGTTAGCTGCACACTTGTTAAAGGAGTGGATAAAACTACTCAACCTGCATTGGCCAATATAACTACAGGCCAACAAGGCGATTCTGTATACATAAATAAAAAATACGTAGGTAAATCGCCAATAAACAAGTATTCTCTTAAAGCAGGGAAATATACCATTGAAGCCAGACGCAATGGCGCAAAGGTTTCGAGGGACATAAATGTAAATGCAAACAACGGTCAGACGATGAATGTTGTTCTTGAATTTCCAAAACAAGCTGTTGCTAGTAGCAATACTGATTCGCAAAAAGAAGATGACGAACAATCTAAAGCAGATAATTATAGAATAAAAAATCGTTTCTTCTTTACGGGCGACTATGTGTATTCCTTAACCCAACATACAGCATACGGCCTTACTATAGGTAAGGTATACAATGGGTCGTTGGGATGGTATGTTTCGGTTGCAAGTAATCTTGTTGATGGCTTTTCGGTAACGAGAGAATTGAAAACCGATCATATTTACGATCATTATTATACCGGCGAAACAATGGTGATGAGACATTCGGCAACGTTGGGTGTCCTTCTAGGTGGCCGACATTTTTATTGGAAATTGGGCGGTGGTTATGGAATGCGTAACATGATGTGGTATACATCAGATGGAAAATGGTATAATGTGATAGAAGATAGCTATGAAGGAATAGAAATTACAACCGGTTTTCAGTTGATGCTTTGGCGTTTTGTAATATCGGCCGATGTGTTGGTTCCGATAGATAAGTTTGATATACAAGGAGGTCCTTTCTATTGGGAAGCACGTGCCGGTGTAGGTTTTAATTTTTAATATCTTAATATAGTGATGAATATGAAAGTAAAAAATATAACTAAACTTTTTCAGGTGGTTTTGTTGCTCGTGGCTACCTCGTGTGTGAAAGAGGATTTGGAAGTGCCACAAGGCAGAATAGAAAGTGGTAGAATTTGGGATCATGGTTATGTCGATCTTGGCCTTAGTGTGAAATGGGCTACTTGCAATATAGGTGCCGCCAAGCCCGAAGAATACGGCGACTATTATGCTTGGGGCGAAGTTGATAATAAGACAAATTATACGTCGACAAATAGCAAAACCTATCGTAAGAATATTGGCAATGATATAAGTGGAAATATCAACTATGATGCTGCAGCAGTTAAGTGGAGTTCGTCATGGAGGTTGCCAACACAGGCCGAGATGGAAGAATTGATAAACGGTTGTACATGGACTTGGACAGAGGTGAATGGAGTGTATGGCCGTATGGGTCTAGGGCCAAATGGCAATAGTATATTTTTCCCTGCAGCAGGGTATTGTGAATCAATGGCATTGTATGGCGAAGGTGAATATGGTTATTATTGGTGTTCAACTGCTGCCAATACCGAGAATAGCCATATTATGTTTTTTGATGCCGGACGAAACTATACCGATTGGCTTTACAGATACCGTGGAGCAAGCATACGACCGGTTTCGAATTACTAGTTCGTAGATTGAGAAATAATTTTATTGTCGTTTGTCATAATCTCTTATACTTTTTGTATAGGAGATTTTTATATAACTAACAAACCATTATAAAAGATGAAGAAACTGATATTATTCATATTGTCGATAATATTTTCGGTTACTATGTTTTCGCAGCAGCTGAAGGTGGTGGAACCATTGCGCAAGGATGCGATGAGTACAGATGCTATTAAGTATTCCAAAACCGACTATTCGGGCAATAAGTGTGCCCTTATACGTATGGGATTGCTGTTGCCCAACGCCAAGTTTGAAGGCGATGTA
>JAFWBF010000240.1 GCA_017507285.1 Bacteroidales bacterium
TGGCTATATGGGTTTTCCACAGCTTGGAGCTACGGGGGCAGGTTTGTCCACTTTCATTGCCAGAATGGTTATGCCATTGAGTTTTTTTGCTATAGTGTATGCCAAGAAAAATTATCGTTACTATCTTTCGTTGTTTAGTTTGAAAAGCATGTCGTTGAATAGGCAGTGGCAGCTGCTGAAGGTAGGTTTTCCGATAGCTACCCAAATGACTTTGGAGTTATTTTCACTTACAATGATAACCATAATGATGGGTTGGTTGGGAGCCAAAACATTGGCAGCCAATCAAATTGTACAAACTATGATAGCTTTCTCGTTTATGATTTCCAATGGTGTCGCCTCTGCTTCAACCATATTGGTAAGTCACGATTTGGGTCGAAAAAATATATTAGACATTCGGTCTCACACCTATGCCGGAATGCATATAGGAGTGGCTATAATGGTGTGTTTTGCTTTTATTTATGGTTTTGGTGGAGCATTTATAGCCTCAATGTTTTCGGCCGATACCGAGGTTATAAGCATAGCAGCCGGCCTTTTTATAGTGGTAGCATTTTTTGAAATTTTTGATGGTTTACAGATAACGTCATTGGGAGCCTTGAGAGGTTTGGCTGAGGTGAAATATCCTATGTATTACGCAATTATAGCATATATATTTATAGCCATACCTTCGGCTTACGTTATGGCTTTTGTTTTCGACTTGGGTTCGCAAGGCATATTGGCAGGATTTATGATTGGTTTGATAATGGCGGCTATCCTTTTCATCAGGCGTTTTCGCAAGAAGGTACATCTATTGGATGCAACCCTTTCCAACTGATGTATGTGTTGCAGCTCTTGACTATAATTTGGGTAAAGTTACATCGCCTTCAAATACCAATGTTACAGGTCCTTGCAGGATAATATGGTCGTATGTTTCGTTATCTTTGCGGAAATATACGCTAAACAATCCTCCTTTGGTCTGCACTTTTATCTCGTGATTGCCATTGGCAGTGTTTTTCATTTGGTCGTAGATAAGAGCAGAGGCTGTTACACCGGTACCACAACTTAGGGTTTCATCTTCAACGCCACGTTCGTAAGTAGCTGCAAAAATCTTGTTTACATCTATTTCGTTTATGAAATCAACATTTGTACCATGTGGATAAAAAGCATTGTCGTAGCGTAGTCGCCGACCATTGCCTACTACGTCGTACTTTGCAACATCGCCATTTATAACTTCTACATAGTGTGGCGACCCGGTATCTACTTTCCAACCCTTCAAACACGGCTCTATGTTGGCACTTATTTCCATACCCAGTCTTACCACTCCGCAGTTGTTGTTCCATTCTATTATTTCGGCCGAATGCATTCCATCATAGGCCTTGAAAGTAGTTTGTTGCTCTATTATACCAAGGTGTTTTGCAAATGCCACTATACATCGTCCTCCATTGCCACACATCGATGCTTTTCGTCCATCGGAATTGTAGTATATCATTTCAAAGTCTGAATTATTACTTGTTTGTAGTAGCATTAAGCCATCAGCACCTATGCCTAATCGGCGGTGGCATAGTAGTGCTATCTCCTTGTTGCTAAGTGATATATTATTGTTTCGATTGTCTATAAGTACAAAGTCGTTGCCGGCTCCATGGTATTTGCAAAAGTGTAGCGTTTTCATTCTGTTGTTTTTGTTGTTTCGTTATTTTTACTTGCTATATCAAAAATATCTATAGTACTGTTTGACACGGGTTCGGCAAACTCATTTTCGGTTGTAGTTTTTTTATTTTTATTGTTCCAAAAGTATCCATATATTTTTTGTACACCCTTTTTGTTGTTAAGCAGAATAAGTATGGAGGTGATAAGTATAGATATAAGTACCACGCTATAAGTGATGTATTTTATGGCTTCGCCTCCCGGTACTCCGGCTTGTTCGGGCAGGGTGGCCAAAACGGCAGCTGCCAATCCCTTAGGTATCATCATGCTTATGATGGTTTTGTCGTAGTCCGAAGATTGATTGGATATGGAAAATTTGGTCAAAAGTAGCCTCATTATAAAAAGAACCATTGTTATAAACAATCCGTAAACGAGTGCTCTCATATCGCTGAACGGTATAGATAAACCTATGTAAACAAAGAAGAATGTTTTCAGAACAAAAACTATTTCACTGAAGAAACTTTTTTCGTGTGATTCCAATCTCATCATATTGTTATGTTGAAATTTCTTTAGGAATGAAAATTCGAAGTATTCGGTATTGCCCATTACTATACCAAAAGCCAAGGCAGTAATGGCACCGCTATATCCCATAGATTCGGCAAGGCCATATAGTACAAATACGAATGCTGGTGTGAGGAACATGGAATTTTGTATTTTACGAATCTTTTCCAATATCGAACTCCACATTATTCCGCCTGCAATACCTATCATCATAGCCAAAATAAATGATGCCACTACCTTGCCTATAATACCTCCTACATCTACACTTGAATATTTGTAGCTTTCTATAAACGCCAATGCAAATACTATACATAACACATCAGTAATGGCACTTTCAAGAACTAGTACAGTACGATTTTCTTCGCTCATAGGAAGCTGCTTTACCAATGGAATAACCACCGCTGACGATGTACCCCCCAATATCGACCCAAGCAGTAGTGCAGCTTTCAATTCTAAACCGAAAAGAGTGTAGCCAAGTACGCCCACCAATCCTACGCTAAGAAAAAAACTCGGAATAGCCACTTTGACAAGATTTTTCCACGAGTCTCGAAGATTTTGAATACTAGTATCGGTACCGCTCTCGAAGAGGATAAAAACAAGGGTAAGTGACGCAAATACAGAGCCTACAACACCAAAATCGGATGGCGAAACCCAATTAAACAGAGGGCCAATAACAATTCCTATAAGCATAAGCAAAAGTACATCAGGAATTTTTTTTCGGCTGAAAATTGCTGAAAAAACGTGTGCTGAAAAAATCAAAATGCCTAAGAATATAAATGTCTGTCCCATTGTATATATGTTTAAATGATTAAAAATCGATATTCTTAAATGTCTTTCTCAGATTGACCATTAAGCTGTTTTTTTCTTTCAGATATTCAAACTTATCTGTAGGGTTGTACACTACTTTTTGGTGTTCTTGTTTGGTTACCGAGGTGAGGAAATCTAACAACTTTATGCCTGTTTTTTTTCTCATAAAATCGAGTATGTTTCTACGATTCCTTTTTATGGTAGTTTCCATATACGAATTGTCTGATGTAACGGTAAACAGCCTATTGTCGTTTATTTCTATTGTGGCTTGCGACATAGCAAACTGTAGGTTTACATCCTCTTCAATACTTTCGCTGTATTTGTTCCAAAGGTCTTTTACTACCTCTAGAGTCAATTCGAGTTCATTATTTTTTTTTTCATTTTCCGTGTTGGGTACAACAGGAATGTTTTGTGATATGGATATAGTAGATGTTTTGGTAGGTATTACAACTTTCGGTGAAACCTTTTGTGGTGGAGTAATTGTAGGGGCAATATTATTTGTTGCAGTAGTAGCTGATTGTTGAGGCTGTTGTTGTATTGGTTTCTGATATGTTTGAACCCTTGGTTGTTGGTTTATTTCTGGTTGTTGAGTTGGTTGAGGTTGTGCTTGTTGTTGTGTAGTAGTTTGTTGTTGTGCCATTACAGCGGTTGCCATTTTAGTAAGACATACTTCTATAAATAGGCGTTTGTTGTTGCTGTCACGATAGCGGTACTCATATTCGCTTGCAATATCTAAGTATTTTAGAAGTAGATTTAATCTGCAATTGTTGGCTTGTTCGGTGTAGCGACTTTTTATATTGTCACTCACATCGAGAAGAGATAGCGTTATTGGGTCTAGACATACCATTAAGTTTCGTATATGTTCCGATAATCCGGTGATGAAATGTTGTCCATCAAATCCTTTATCTAATATTTCTTGGTATAGCAATAGAGAGTTGGAAATATTGCCACTACGGAAATAATCTACTAATCGGAAGTAGTATTCATAATCTAGAACGTTTAGGTTGTCTATGCAGTTGGCATACGATAGATTGCCACTGGTAAAATTGACCAATTGGTCGAACATTGATAGTGCATCACGCAAACCACCATCGGCTTTTTGGGCTATGATGTGTAGAGCTTCAGCCTCGTAGGTTATGCTTTCTTTTTGGGCTACGTATTCAAGGTGTTTGGCTATATCATCTATTTTTATACGTTTGAAGTCAAATATTTGGCACCTTGATAATATTGTAGGAATAATTTTATGTTTTTCGGTAGTTGCCAATATAAATTTGGCGTAGGCTGGTGGCTCTTCCAATGTTTTTAGAAAAGCGTTGAATGCATTGGTCGATAGCATGTGAACCTCATCTATGATATATACTTTATATTGTCCGCTTTGTGGTGGAATTCTTACCTGCTCCACAAGGCGGCGTATATCATCAACAGAGTTGTTAGATGCTGCATCCAATTCAAAAATATTCATCGATGTGGCATCGTTGAACGAACGGCATGATTCACATTCGTTACAAGCTTCTATAGTGTCGGTAAGATGTTGGCAGTTGATAGCTTTTGCCAATATACGTGCACAAGTGGTTTTGCCAACACCACGAGGGCCACAAAACAGAAATGCTTGTGCCAATTGTCCATTTTTTATTACATTTTTCAGTGTAGTGGTTATATGAGATTGGCCTACAACGGTTTCGAATGTAGCTGGACGGTATTTGCGTGCTGATACTATATAGTTTTCCATCATCGATACTAGTTTTTGTTGAATCAGATTTATTTTTAACCTCAAAAAGGGTTTATTTGTTTTGATACATCAAATAAAAAAAACGGAGACCTTCGGACCATGAAGGTCTCCAGTATAGTAAACATTAGAATTCGGCGTTGCCGGGAGTACGTGGGAATGGTATCACATCACGAATGTTGGCCATACCTGTTATAAATAATAACAAGCGTTCGAAGCCTAGACCAAAACCGCTATGAGGAGCCGAGCCCCAACGGCGTGTGTCTAAATACCACCACATATCCTTTTGTGGTATGCCTAATTCTTCTATTCGTGTTAGTAATTTATTGTAATCCTCTTCACGTTGCGAACCTCCAATAATTTCGCCTATTTTTGGGAACAATACGTCCATGGCTCGTACAGTTTTGCCATCGTCGTTTTGTTTCATATAGAAAGCTTTTATATCTTTTGGGTAGTCTATGAGTATTACAGGGCATTTGAAATGTTCTTCAACCAAGTAGCGTTCGTGTTCCGATTGTAGGTCAACACCCCATGCCACAGGAAATTCAAACTTCTTTTTGGCTTGTAATAGTATATCAATGGCTTCAGTATATTTAAGACGAATAAAAGAATTGTTCAATACAAAGTTTAAGCGGTCAAGCAACTCTTTGTCCCACATATTGTTTAGGAATTGTAGGTCGTCCATACAATTATCCAAAGCATAGCGGATTAGGTATTTCAAGAAGTCTTCGGCCAAATTCATATTGTCTTCCAGGTCGTTGAAAGCTATTTCGGGTTCTATCATCCAAAACTCGGCTAAGTGGCGTGGAGAGTTTGAATTTTCGGCACGGAAAGTAGGACCGAAAGTATATATTTTTCCAAGAGATAATGCACCTAATTCACCTTCCAATTGTCCCGAAACGGTAAGGCTTGTTTGTTTGCCAAA
>JAFWBF010000004.1 GCA_017507285.1 Bacteroidales bacterium
TTGGACAATGTAACCAAAGAGCTGCTAGAGCGAGGCTTGAGCCACGAAAACATATCAGCCCTACAACCAATATTTGAGCTTTCGGGCACTGTGGACGAAAAGCTGAACACCTTAGAAACCCTTTTTGCCACAAGCGAAATAGGTCAAAAGGGAATTGCCGAAATGCGCACCCTTTTCGGCTACATAAATAGCAACCCCACCGGATGCGATATAGAGCTTGACCTTACCCTGGCACGAGGCCTCAACTACTACACCGGAGCTATATTTGAAGTAAAAGCCAAAAATGTATCGATAGGCAGCATATCGGGTGGCGGACGCTACGATAACCTTACAGGAATATTTGGAATGCCCGATGTGTCGGGAGTAGGCATATCGTTTGGTGCCGACCGTATATACGACGTGCTTACCGAACTGAACAAATTTCCTTCGGACCTCGAACAGCTGACCGAAGCACTGTTTATCAACTTTGGCGAGAAAGAGACAGAATACTGCATACGCTGCGCAGCAACGATGAGAAAAGCAGGGATAAAAACAGAGATATATCCCGATTCTGCCAAGATGAAAAAACAGATGAGCTATGCCGATAATAAGAAAATTCCTTTCGTGATATTCATCGGCCAATCGGAGATTGAAAACAACACCGTAACCATAAAGAATATGGCCGACGGCAAACAAGAAACAATAGACCTCAACAACCTAGTAGGGTACTTCAAAAAGAAATAAAAACAATGCGGTTCGAAAATAATTTGTATCTTTGCAAAATAAAAACAAGTAACAATATGAAACGAATAGTAATAGTTTTGATAGCATTAGCGGTTGGTTGCAACCTTTATGCACAGAATTTTGGCTTTGGTCTACGCCTTGGAGGCAACTTCAGCCAGATAGATGGCGATATGGCATCGGGCTACAACAAAATAGGCTACCACGTGGGTATACTTACCTCCTACCCTTTCAGCAGCTCTAGTAGTGGCAACTTGGAAATAGCATATACCTCCAAAGGTGCCAGATACAGCGAAATAGGTCAGGTAACCGTTTTGGACTATGTGGAAATAAGCCTGCTCTATGGCCTTCGCATATCCGAAAAGATAGAGATATTGGCAGGTGTGCAACCGTCGGTGCTTACCAACCACAACGTTACACAAGACGGCGTTGATGTTGGAGCAGTATTCAACTTTAACAAATTGGATATACCCGTGGCAGTAGGTCTACGCCTATACCTAAACCAACATATAGCCATCGAAGGCCGCCTAAGCTACTCGCTTACAAACATCAACGGCAATGGTGCCCATGGAACAAAGGGCTTGTTTGGCAACTACGGCCAATTCAATAATGTACTATCGGGAAGCCTGATATACAAGCTATAAGAAATAAGAGTATTTACAAACAACATAATTAAATAAGAAAAAAGAATATGTCAACAATAGAACAAGTACGTTGTCTTATAATAGGTTCGGGTCCTGCCGGCTACACAGCAGGTATATACACCGGCCGTGCCGATCTGAAACCCGTGGTGTATGAAGGTCGCCAACCCGGCGGTCAGCTAACCATCACCACCGAAATAGAAAACTTTCCCGGTTATCCGGAAGGCATCACCGGCACCGAAATGATGGAAGACCTAAAGAAACAAGCACAACGCTTTGGTGCCGATTTACGCCAAGGCTACATAGAAAGTGTGGATTTTTCAAAACGTCCGTTTACCCTTATCGACGATAAGGGCAACACCATTATGGCCGAAAGCGTAATAGTGGCTACCGGGGCTTCGGCACGTTGGTTGGGATTGGAAAGTGAACGAAAATTCTTCGGCATGGGAGTATCGGCATGTGCTACCTGCGACGGATTCTTCTACCGCGGACAAGATGTGGCCGTTGTTGGTGGTGGCGACACCGCTTGCGAAGAGGCATCGTACCTGGCTAATATATGCAACAAGGTGTATCTTATAGTACGTCGCGACGAGCTTAGAGCCTCCAAAGCTATGCAACACGAGGTAACCAGCAACCCAAAGATTGAAATACTATGGAACAGCGTTACCGAAGAAATAGTTGGCGACGAAGACGGAGTAACAGGTGCACGCTTGAAAAATGTGAAAACAAACGAAACAATAAATATAGATGTAACAGGATTTTTTGTAGCCATAGGTCATAAACCTAACACCGAAATATTCAAAGGACAGTTGGAAATGGACGACAACGGATACTTGAAAACTCAAGATCCAAGTTCGCAAACAAATATTCCCGGTGTGTTTGCTGCCGGCGACGTTTGCGACCCCAACTACCGCCAAGCTATAGTGGCAGCCGGCAAAGGATGCGTTGCCGCAATAGACACCGAACGATTCTTGAATATGCATAAATAAAAAGAAACAAAACTGACACTCGAATTTTGAGATACAGAAAGTACATAATAATAACAATAATACTTTTGGGATGGTTGGGCAATGGCTTTGCACAATTTGTTCCGGTCAACGAATCACCTTTAAACAGAAGAGGCAATATTGGAAATACCAATAATCCGTTGCCATCTTCGACTAGTTCGGACGACAGCGACACCCTTCCCAAAGGTATTATTTTTGATTATGAGGTAATACCCGACTCTACACTGCTAAACGCAGTATACTACTTTTACCTCAAACCTTTAGATGCAAAAATATACTATGCTTTCCACCCTACGCTACAGCCCGACTACATAGAACAGTCTGACTACCTTTTTGCATTCAACAACAACTACTACCTCAATACCGGAAATGTGGGGGCACCCCATACATCTCTCTACCCCAATTATGGCAAAGAGATAGCTTTCAAATACCAACCTAGTGTATTTGACGGCTATGGATACACGCTTAAAAACCTACCTTTCTATCAGACAGAAAGGCCATACACAGTGCTGAGCTTCTACAACTCGCTAATATCAGACTATCAGGTAAGGGTAGTACACACCCAAAACCTAACACAACGATGGAACATTGCCCTTCACTACGACCTTATAAACTCGGAAGGGGCATACGCAAACCAAAAAACATTGAACAACTACCTGGGTGCTACAACCAACTACTACTCCAAAAATCTACGCTACCAAGTGAAAGGCGGTATAATATGGAAAAAATTGAACATTCAAGAAAATGGTGGTATAACATCGGACAGCTTATTTACAGATAATATACAAACAAACCGCTCGGGAATACCGGTATATATGTACGATGCTTCGACACGCTACAACAACTTTACCGCAGTGGCTCACCAATCGTACAACTTTGCACGAAAAATAGGCACTTTTGTGAGCACGGACACTATAGTTTCTGAAGGCGACAGCACTTCCTTTATCGTAAACTGCGATACCACGGTAAGGAAAGGATCGCCATTCAACATTGGGGTTTTGAGCCACCAAATAACACTGGACAATACCAAACGCAACTTCTACCACAGAAACATAGACCCTCTTTATTATCCTAACATATATGTAGATTCTACCAACACCTTCGACAGCGTTTCGTACTTGAAAATAGAAAACTTGCTGTTTTGGAGCAACGACGCCTACAAGGACTACGACTATAAAAATCCGTTCAAACTAAGCGTGGGTATCAGACATATATGTGCACAAAGAACGCTTACATACGGACTCTATAACGAAGTGCAGTCGTTGTGGATAAACTCGCTTTTGCCGTTTGCAAAAGCCGACATATCGTTGGGCAAATTTGCCATCAACCTGTTTGTCGAAAAAACCGTCTCTAATTTTATCGTTGCTCAGGACAACAACCTGCTTAAAGCCAAGCTGTCCTACACTGCAAACGACCATGTTGTAAGCATATCGGCATACAATTCGCATAAGTCGCCCGACTTGTTCTACTACAATTACTTTGGCAACAACTATCAGTGGGCTAACAGAGAATACGAAAGAATCCATACCAACAATATAGAGTTCGAATATAATTGGAAAGACAACATAGAGCTGTCGTCGGGTGTGACCAACGCCCAAAATATGGTATGGCTAGACACCAATAGCCTACCATTCCAAACCGATAAAAGTGCATGGCTGGCACAAACAAAGCTAAGCACCAACTTGGAGCTTGGAATATTCCATTGGCGTACATTCAACCTATTGCAGTTTACATCGAACAGCGATGTTTTCCGTGTGCCTACCTTTGCCTGCAAACATTCGTACTTTGTAGATTTTAAGATGTTTAAAAATGCTATGGCTGTACAAACGGGTATAGACATGCGCTATAACACAGCCTTCTATGCCGATGCTTACAACCCGGCAATGGCTGCCTTCTATAGGCAAAACGAGGTGGAGATAGGCAATTACCTATGGGCCGACATATTTGTATCGTTACAAATAAAACATGCAACTATTTTTCTAAAACTACTACACATCAACGCTTTATGGGAAAAGAATCCAACATATTTCATGCTTCCACACTATCCCGGACAAGACTTCACACTGCAATGGGGCTTTGTTTGGAAATTTTTTGATTGATAACAACGGGATATAAAACATATTGCAGAACAAGTATAATAAAAAACAAAAACAAGAAACAATGCTAAAAGAAAGAAATAAAATAGCGCTGAGCTACAAAGGTAAGCAATATACATACAAGGAACTACTACAATATTCGCAAATATATTCGAACACTTTTATGGCCTGTGGCATCCCATCGAAAGTGCTCATCTGTGCCGACAATTCGCCCGAATGGTGCTTTGCACTATACGGATCACTACGCTCCAAAGCCATAGTAGTACCTGTGGATACCCAGTCAACCAAAAGCGAGATAGAATATATAATAAACGACTGTAAGCCCGACGTGATTTTTATTTCGGACGAGAAAAGAGAACTATTCGAAACTATAGATACACATGATGCCAAACTTATAAGCCCATCTTGTATAGATACCACCGACATAGACAGCATAGAAGCCCAAAACATACCTATTGGTACGGCCGACGACACAATATTTATCATATACACCTCCGGCACCACAGGCTCGCCCAAAGGTGTAATGCTATCATTCAAAAACGTAATGTTCAACGTTAATGCCGTTAGCAAAGCAGTACCCATCTTTCGCGAAGAAAGTAATGTGATGATACTACTGCCATTGCACCACATATTCCCACTGCTGGGCAGTATGCTTATTCCGCTATACGTAGGCAGCACCTTACATATAGCCGAAGCCATGAACGCCGAAGCAATACTAAAAACCCTCAACGAAGGTAAAGTGTCGCTGATAATAGGGGTACCACGCCTATACGACATGCTTGTAAAAGGGATAATGAACAAGATAGATGCATCCATTGTAACCCGTCTGCTATACAAAGTGGTGAAACTTATAGGCAACGACAGTGTGTCGAAAACAATTTTCAAAAGCGTACATACCAAGTTTGGTGGCAATATAGAATTTCTTGTATCGGGAGGTGCTGCCCTATCGCACGAGACGGCCACCATACTTAAAACCCTTGGTTTTTATGTGTTGGAAGGCTACGGAATGACTGAGGCAGCCCCAATGATATCATTCACCCGCCCGGGCAAACGCAAGGTGGGCTATACCGGCGACCCACTGCCCAACATTGATGTGAAGATTGCCGACAACGGCGAGATATGCATAAAAGGCGACAATGTGATGCAGGGATATTACCAACGTCCCGACGAAACAAACCAAATAGTAAAAGACGGATGGTTGCACACCGGCGATATGGGCAAGCTGGACAAATACGGACTAAAGATAACCGGCCGACTAAAAGAAATTATAGTTACATCCAACGGCAAAAACATAAACCCCGAACTGCTGGAACAAGAGTTTATGCTAAAAAGCCAATATGCCCAAGAAATAGGTATATTCCTATACAAAGATGCCCTACATGCCGCCGTGCGTCCAAATATGACCAACATACGCGAGCAAACTGCAGAAAGCATGGACATGCTGATAAAAGAAGAAATAACAGCTTTCAACAATAATAACCCGACCTACAAACGAATAAAACAATTCCATATAATATCGGAAGAGTTTCCAAAAACACGTTTGGGAAAACTGCAGCGCTACAAACTATCGTCGCTTATAGAAAAAGACACTACCAACAAAAATTCGGCTAAAGAGCTGGAAAACAAAAGCGAGATATACAAAGTACTTAAAACATTTATAGACGACGAACTGGGATGTAATGCACACGAAAACGACCACTTTGAGATAGACCTATCGATGGATTCGCTAAACAAAGTGTCGCTACTGGCATATATCGAAAACGCATTCGATATAACATTCAGCGAAGAAAACATTGACGAACTAAACACCCTGAACAAGCTAAGCAAATACATAGAAAAAGAACATCACCAACTTCGTGAAAGCAAAATAAGCTGGAAAGAAATTCTATCAAGCAAAACCGACATAAAACTGCAACAGCCGGGTATAACACATTGGTGTGTAAACAACTTTTCGAAAGTAGCACTGTCGTTGCTGTATCGCTTCCGCTACAAAGGTAGCAAAAACATACCCAACGAACCCTGCATTATAGTGGCCAACCACCGCAGTGCCCTAGATGGGCTACTACTGACGTACAAACTACCCAACAAGATAAACCGAAACACTTTCTTCTTTGCCAAAAAGAAACATTGGAAAAATAAATTCTCGTTGTTTATGGCCAAGAAAAACAACATAATACTGATGGATATAAACAAAAACGTCCGCGAATCGCTGCAAGAAATGTGTGCCGTGCTTCGCAAAGGCAAAAACATTGTGATATTCCCCGAAGGCACACGTGCCAAAAACAATAACCTAAACAAATTTAAAGAAACCTTTGCCATACTAAGCAAAGAGCTTAATGTGCCGGTGGTACCGGTGGTAATAAACGGAAGCGAACGTGCCGTATACCACAATATTAAAGTACCATTGCCACGATTTATGGCCAAAATAAACGTTGACGTGCTGAAACCTATATACCCGTCGGAAGAACAAACAGCCGAAAAGCTACGCGACAAAGTGGTAACCTGCATAAAGAAACACCTTGGAAAACAAGAAAAATAAACACCAAAAGATGATAACATCGACCAACAAAAAATATATAATGATAGTGTTATTGCCAATAGTTGTATTGGCAATAGCACTATATGGATACAAAAACAAGCAAGATACAACTGCTACCTACAAGCCAATAGCTACCACCAACATAGAACTACCAAGACTGCTAGCACCACAAAGCGAACAAGTGATAGCCCACGAGGGATATACCGTAAGCTACAACTCACAGTGGTGTATACCCAACTGGGTAGCATACGAGCTTACGGCCGACGAGGTGTATGGCGAGGTGCCACGTGGGGACGACTTTGTTCCCGACCCATTGGCAAAAGGCAATACCGCCACCACCAACGACTACAAACGTAGCGGATACGACCGTGGACACATGGTACCGGCCGGCGATATGAAATGGAGCAAAACAGCTATGGACGAAAGTTTCTACCTAAGCAATATATGCCCTCAAAATAAAAACCTAAACAAGGGCGACTGGAAAGAGCTGGAAGAACTGGCACGCGAATGGGCTGTGGAATATGGCAACATATACATAGCATGCGGCCCTATAGTGGCAAACAACTACAAAACAATAGGCGAAAACAATGTGGTGGTGCCCGAAAGTTTTTTCAAAGTATTTTTACGAGATACCGGTAACAGATGGACATGCATAGGATTCTTGTTCGAAAATAAAGCCGGAAACAAAAAGCTAAACACATACATAAGAAGTATTGACGAAATTGAAAAACTTACAGGCATAGACTTCTTCCCGTTGGTGCCAGACGATGTGGAAGAGAAAATAGAAAGCCAAACAAACGTTTATGAGTGGAAAATATAAGGCAAATATGCTTTGAAAAGTCTTGTCCTTTAGATATTGCCATTGTGTATGCCGGAATATAGCTCCAACTCGTGCCAATAGTTGGGAAAAGACTTGGCAACACACAGAGGGTTGGAGATAGCAATATCAGCCGATGGAAATAAAAAAAGGAATGCCGAGAAAGCCATTGCCATACGATGGTCGGCATGGGGCGATAGACATATAGGCTTATCCACAGCTATAGCACCGGTACGAGGCCACAGATACAACGAGTTATAGCCATAGCTAATCTTTATATTCAGTTTATCCAATTCGAGTGCCAATACCTTTATACGGTTGGTTTCCTTGTAAGGCAAAGCATCCAAACCTTCAAACTTCCCTTCTATACCCATTGTGGCACAAGCTACCACCAGAGCCGGCACCAAGTCGGGGCAACCAACAAAATTATAAGCCAACGATGACGCACATACTGCTGAACGTTGTAGCATTATACCATTATCCACCGGTGTAGTATCTACCCCCATACACCTATAAATATCGGCCACCACCCTATCGCCCTGCGAAGAGCCGAGGCTTAGGCCGGCAACATACAAGGGTCTGCCACCTAAAAGCACCCAATTGTACAAATAGGCCACCGACGACCAGTCGGACTCCACACGTACACCACCACACATAGGAGTGGCATTAGGTACATGTATAATATTTGTAGTATAGTGCACCGCTATTCCGGCTTGCCTCAACACATGGGCAGTCATGGATATATAAGGTTCAGACACCATGGTACCGATAATATTTATGGTCAACCCCTTGGGTAGAAAAGGAGCTATAAGCATAAGAGCCGAAACGAACTGGCTACTCTGCGAGGCATCAATATCCACCCGGCCACCTTGCAACGGCTTACCAACAATAGATATAGGGAAATGCCCATGCTGTGAGATGTATGTAATTGATGCTCCCATGCTGTTTAGAGCATTCACTAGTGGAGCTATGGGGCGCTGCTTCATGCGGTCGCTTCCGGTAACTATGTATCGCCCTTCTGTTGCAGACAGCACTGCCGTAAGAAACCGAGCCACAGTGCCGGCATTGTCGCAGTGGAATGTTTGCACCTCATGTGTAGGTCGTGATAAAGACGATAATAAAGTTTGCAGTAGTTGAGTATCGTCGGCGGAGGAAAGGTTGTTGAGCTGTATGCTTCCGCCCGACAAGTGTTGTAGCACAAGCCATCTGTTGGACAAGCTCTTTGATGACGGCACATTTGCCCGAAACACATTATGCATATCACCCGTATACATCATGCCTGCTTTTTTTGGGGTCTACAACTCTATTTCGTATTCCTTCAGTTTGCGGTACAGTGTACGTTCGGATATATCCAGCTCTGCTGCCGCCAATCTTCTGTTTCCCTTGTATTTCTCCAAAGCCCTTTGTATGGCATCACGTTTACGATCCTCGAGCGATAGAGACTCCTCTTCTATAACTTCGGTATCCAAAAAGGAGTTCTTTTCCTCCTCCTCCGTTGTAGCAGAATAGGTTATTGGCTCTTCCATCTCGTATATATCCTCGGCTTGTGTAGAATGTTGCAACTGCTGAGGGGCATTTCCCAACGATATTCCACCCTTGACCAATGCTGCCAAAGTGTTTTTAAGCTCGTTTATTTCGGCTCTCATCTCGGTAATCATCTGTCCCATACTTAGGGCTTTGAGCAGCAACTCGCGGTCTGTGATTGCTGTTGCCGATGCAATTTCGTGAGGCTGGTAGATAGTAGGCAGCTTGGTAGACAGTTCGTAGCGCAAATATTTCATTGCCACCTCGCGGGTTATCGTCCTGGTACTCTCTATTACCGACATCTGTTCTGTTATGTTCTTCAGCTCACGCACATTACCATACCATGGGTAGTTTATTATATAATCCTTGGCATCATCGGTAAGCTGAAGCATAGGCATGTGGTACTTCTCCGCTATGTTGGAAGCAAACCATCGGAACAGAAGTTCTATATCCTCCTTACGCTCGCGTAGCGATGGTAGGTGTATGGAAATCTGGTTTAGGCGGTAGTACAAATCCTCGCGAAACCTTCCCTCTCGTATAGCCTTAGCCATATCCAAGTTGGTGGCTGCTACAACCCTCACATTCACCTTCTGCACTTTAGACGAGCCTACACGCATCATCTCGCCACTTTCCAACACTCGTAGCAGCTTGGCTTGCAGCTGCAATGGCAGTTCACCTATCTCGTCGAGGAATATTGTTCCCTTGTCGGCCTCCTCAAAGTACCCTTTTCTATCTCTGTCGGCATTGGTGTAGGCACCTTTGACATGGCCAAACAATTCGCTCTCTATAGTACCCTCGGGAATGGCACCACAGTTTACCGATATTATATTACCGGTATTTTTACGGGCACTATTGTCGTGTATAATCTTCGAAAACACATCTTTTCCTACTCCACTTTCGCCGGTTATAAGCACACTCATATCGGTTGGTGCCACATTGATGGCTACCAACAACGACCTATTTAGCTCCGGATTATTGCCTATTATCTTATATCTGTTTTTTACAGTTTGTATCTCGTTCATACAATACCTTGTTTTTTATTCTTCTTACATATCTTTTCCTCTTGGCAATTCGGGCACCTCAGCAAATGAGGGTCTATATATAATTGCTACTCTTCGTCTACCGTAAGTATAATCACTTCTTGCAAACTTCTTGTGTTGGCAAACATACAGTTGATATTGGCATATCCCATTGTTTGATACATCACACCCGAAATTTTCTGATTGTCTTTGAGTCTAGTGGGTGCTTCGTAGCCTATAACAAGGTTTTTATAAAACTTGTTTCCTAATGTCATAGTGTCGCCCACACCTTTTGGCGAATCAAGTTCTATAAGATAGCCGTTGGTGCGAGTGTTACACATTTCCACCCCAACAACCCTACCGGAGTAGTACTCTTCCACGTATGTTTTCTTGCAGGCAAGCAAAACCGATACCGATAGTATTGCCACAACTGCTAGCAATCCTAATAACCTTTTTACGTTCTTTCTCATTTTATTTATGTATTATTCTTTCAATATTCAATTACATCAACATTGGAGCTATACGTTTCAAAGCCTTTACAAACTCATCAATCTCTTCCATGGTGTTGTATATGGCAAATGATGCCCTCACTGTTCCCGGAATACCATAGCGTTCCATTATTGGCTGGGTACAATGGTGTCCGGTACGTACAGCCACCCCCAGCTTGTCCAACAATGTACCCACATCGTAGGGATGCGAACTGCCTACAAGAAACGAGACCACCGATGTTTTGTTTGGTGCTGTGCCTATAAAGCGTATATCATCAACAGTTTTCATCTGCTCCACGGCATAGTCAAGCAACCGCTTCTCGTGGTTGGCAATATTGGCAATACCAATGGTTTCCATAAACTCTATTGCAGTCTTGAGTCCCAACACATCACCTACCGACGGCGTTCCGGCCTCGAACTTAAAAGGCAGCTCGTTGTAGGTTGTCTTTTCGAACGAAACATCTTTTATCATCTCGCCACCGCCTTGGTATGGAGGCAGGTCGTTAAGCATAGCCTCCTTGCCATAGAGCACACCCACACCCATAGGGGCATACATCTTGTGGCCCGAAAAGCAATAGAAGTCGCAATCTATGTCTTGAACATCTACCGCTATATGCGATATAGCCTGGGCACCATCAATAAGCACCGGCACCCCCTGCTTATGGGCGTATGCCACTATATCCTTTATAGGGTTGATTGTTCCCAATGTGTTTGACACATGGTTTACGGCCACCAACTTTGTACGTCTACCAAACAAGCCTTCGAAAGCCTTCATGTCCAACACACCCTCGTCGGTAAAAGGTATAACCTTCAGTTTGGCATTCTTGGCTTCACATGCCATCTGCCAAGGCACTATGTTGGAGTGGTGTTCCATGCCGGAAATAATAATCTCGTCGCCATCTGTAAGAAAACGTTTGGCAAACGACGATGCCACCAGGTTGATAGCCTCGGTTGTGCCACGGGTAAAGACAATCTCATGCGGATGCTTGGCATTGATAAAACTCTGCACCTTACGACGGCTCTGCTCGTAGGCCTCGGTGGCTGTAGAGCTTAGATAGTGGGCACCACGGTGTATATTGCTATTAAGAGTGGTATAGTAGCCCGTAAGGGTTTCCACAACGCTACGTGGCTTCTGGGTAGTGGCAGCATTGTCAAAGTAGATAAGCGGTTTTCCGTAAACGGAAGTGTTTAATATATCAAAAAGTTCTCGTACGTTTTCCATCATTATAATTATATAAATTGCATTGTGATGATAAAATAACTACTGTAGGTTATTCTTGTTTTATCCCAAGCTCTGCCTATACAATATATAGTAATAAACAAATACACCTATAAGCACTGCAAAGAATATATAAAACGCAATACTGCATCCTTTATTATTTACCTTTATAGTTTCTGCAGGTTCTTCCTTGGGCTTTACATCTTTCTTGTACTGTTTGAAGCAGAAGAGAAGCACTATCAGCACCACTATTCCTATTATCCAAGCTATTTGCATATCAAATTATTATTTCAGTTATTTGTTGTTTAATATCTTATATCCTATATTGCATTGCAAGCAACGTTTTCGCTTGCAATATTCGTTGTATATCTCCAGCAATGCCTGCGACTGCAAAGCATTATTTGCTCCACGTCCTGCCTCGGCCCATAGTTTTGTTATATTGTTGTGTTCGGCATCTATCTGCTCCAGCAGCTGAAGAGCCAGCTCCTTATACCTTTCCATATCATGCTGCACACCATATTGAAACAGTAGTGGCACCCATGCATTTATTACCAGGAGGGTAGCAAAAGTTCGGCCGGTGGTTTTATGCATGCGTTTGCTCTGCTTTTGAAAATGATAATGAGTGTCCCAATATTCCGATGCCTCCACATCGAGGTACGACAGTATGTCGTTAAAATCCCTTGTCTCCAACAGTTTTGAGAAAAGGTTTCTAGCCCTGGACATAAACAGAGCAAACTGGCTTATACGCAAGGTGGGGAAGCTATAGGGTCGTATGCGGAAAAACTTCCATAGATACCCCTCTATAGGCACCAACGAATAAGCTTTTTGCAGATATTCGTATTCGCGTTTCAACGCCAACGGATATTGGTCGGTAAAGTCGTCGGTGAGCATCCCGGCCTGGCCAAACATCAGTGCCTCTACCTGGAAATGCGAGGCTCGCACCTTGGAATAAAGCGTTAGCGGTATAGATTTGGCCATCATCTCGAAAGGGAGTCCGTTGGCGGTACCGCCAAAGTAACGGGCAAAAAGAATGTAGCACGTCTGCTCCCACGATCCCTTGGTTTCGGCAAGGAGATCTTTAACCATATCGGCTTTACGTTCAAGCCGCTCTGCAGCCATACGCTCCATATAGGTACTTATATGTATATCCGGCACATTGGCCAGGTGGTTGGCACAGGGTATAGCCGATGGCGATGGCGAAAGCACTATAGCCCGATAGCGTTGCCAAAGGTTCTCGCTTACGAAGGGTTTCAGCTCCAAGGTAGGGATGGCGTTGCCGTTTTCGGCCTTGATATCTTTGTCGTTTTCATACACCACGTGTAGCACCACATTGTTGTAGTTCTTATCCTTATTGTGGTGGTGTGCGTTCCAATCCGATGCCAGTTTATGAATCTCCACATTTCCTACCCATTGCATATTTCCAATCCTTATGCGTGCGTTGAAGAAATCGGGGCCGGCATTGGTGTTGTATTCGCCGGGATAGTCCACCACCACGCTCTCGCCGGTGGTAGTAACCAAATTGCCCACCAGCAGCCTATACTTCCATACATAGTGTAAAAATGCCTCGTTCATAGCTCTATCATCGTTTTATTTTGCTACCCTGTCGCACGATAGTGCCAATCTAAAGCCATTGCTCTTGTTGACATATTCGGGTTTGGCCGAATCGCGGGCCGTTATCCGACATTGAAAAGCATTGTCCACCCAGCTGCCACCCCTCAGCACCCTATAGGTTCCAAATGCAGCACCCTGCGGATTGTGCTTTATGCTGCCGTCGTAAGGACCTTTCCAATCGTTGCACCATTCGGCCACATTGCCACTCATATCGTATATACCCAGCTCGTTGGCCTCCAGGCTTTTCACATCGTGGGTTTCCATTCCCGAGTTTTCGGCACACCAACCCACATCGTCCATACTGCCACCACTGTATTTATAGCCCTTGCAGTAGTTGCCCCCCTGGGCTGCAAACTCCCATTCGGCCTCGGTAGGCAGGCGGAAGTTCATACCCGTAAGCCTGTTCAGCTTTTGGATAAACAGCTGCACATCGTTCCAGCTCACCTGCTCCACCGGACGGCTGCCACCGGCAAAATTGGCTGGGTTGGTACCCATCACCGCCGCCCATAGCTCCTGCGTTACCTCGGTTTGGCCAATATAGTAGCTGCTTAGCGTTACATTGTGGGACGGACGTTCTTTCTTGTATTTCTCCTTGCCCCTACGCGATTTGTTGCCCATCGTAAAGTTGCCTCCTTCCACCTTTACCATCACAAACTCCACCCCATTGGCCGAATATGTTTGATTTTGCGACACCGCAACATCCATCATAGCCATAGCCGCAATGGCAAAGATTATCAGTTTCCTACCGTACATTATTATATATTTTATTCCTTTCGGTTAATACTATTTTTTGTATAACAACATATATTTCAAAAGCATATAGCATTACAGCCCTACGCAATTTCCTAGCAAATATAAGAAATTATTTTGACTTGACGAAATCAACAAACTACTACACTCCAAAAGCAATTTTTAGAAATTGCCTCTAATGGCAATAACAATACAGCTGTTTTTCGCACACCCGGGTTTCATCTTCACGATGGTATACCATAAATTGTTTTATACCCGGGTGTGAAACATTTTATGGTATACCATAAATTTTGCCATGAATTTTTGGGCAAATGCATTAATATTGGGCGAATACAATATTGGGCGTATGCAATATTGGGCGTATGCAATATTGGGCGTATGCAATATTGGGCGAATACAATATTGGGCGAATGCGATATTGGGCGAATACAATATTGGGCGAATGCAATATTGGGCGAATGCGATATTGGGCGTATACAATATTGGGCGTATACAATATTGGGCGAATGCGATATTGGGCGAATGCGATTCGCCCCTACAATTATCCCCCGTATCCGTAGGGGCGTATCGCATACGCCCTTTTGCATACGCCCTTTTGCATACGCCCCATCGCATACGCCCAAAATTACATTATTACAACATTACATGTAATGTTTTTTGGGTTGGTAGTTTGGTTTGGCTTTCGCACCAAAACATAAATTCCCTACCAAATAACTACCCACTAAAAA
>JAFWBF010000034.1 GCA_017507285.1 Bacteroidales bacterium
AAACTATAGTAGTATACCTGCTTAATCTATAGTCCGCTTATGCCATAAGCACTGTTCGCTTATGCCATAAGCACTACTCGCTTATGCCATAAGCGATATTGGCTTATGGCATAAGCATACTATAGGTTAAGCAGGTCTTGTATTATATATATGGCAGGTGCATAACTATAAATTAAGCAGGTTCTATACTATATTTCTTACGTAACGGCAAAACATTTTTTACGTAACGGCAAAAGTTTTCTTACGACGAGAGAAAAATATTCTTACGTAACGGCAAAACTATTTCAACGTGAAGGCAAAAGTTTTGCCTTTGCGGCTGCAATTTCTACTCTTGTTTTGATGTTTTGTTGGCCGGCAGCCGAAAAACTTTTTGGTGTTAATACTAAAAACATTGCTTTGGTGTTATACCGCAATGATATAGAATTTTGAAATTAATTGATAGTGTGATTTATTTGGCTGTTTAATGATATGGATGCTATACATGGATGGTTGTTTGTAGGTTTTTTGGCACTTGCATTGATAATAATTTTGCTTGCCACAATAAAGGGGTGGCGGTTGTATAAAAAGTATAATGAAGGTTCGGGCATTTTGGCCTATCGCAGCTTGTTTACAATTGTGTATGCCGACATGCGTAAGTTGGAGAAAAAAAACGAATTGCCTGCCTGCGAGCTTGAAACTTATCGCACTCTAAAGCAATGCTATGCGGTGGCAATATGCTGTATTGCAATAGCTCTTTTGGTTTGGATTGTTGCTGCCATACGGGCGGTTTTATGATATTATTTCTTGCAAAAGATTATTGGGCCGATGTTCTTTTTTACCTAAGTTGCAACCATTTTTTTGCCGGCTCGGAGGCGGAGCTCTAGGCCATATTTTTGTTTTCCAACTCCTCGTCAGCCGAAAATCTATCGGATATCAATACTAAAAACGTTAGTTTGCAGTTATATTATAGCACTAAAAAATATACCGTATCTTGAAAATATCAAACATCAAATATAGAGTTATCGTTGGGCTGTTACTTACGATGGTTATGGCGGGCTGCTCCACGCAGAAAGCCAAGTTTATGAACAAATTGTACCACAATACCACAGCGCATTACAATGTGTGGTGGAATGGAAATGAAAGCATGAAAGAAGCTCGTAAACAGTTGGAAACAATTGCTGTTGACGATTATACCCGTATACTGCCAATGTATAAGTTGGGCACCAAGGAAGATGCCATAAGCGTGTATCCGCAGCTCGACCGCACGCTGGAAAAAGGGGCTATGGGTGCACAGAAACACAGCATCTTTGTCAAAGGCAAGGAGCATGTGGAATACGTCAAGAAGTCATACCTGATGATGGCTTATGCCCATTTCTATAAGCAAGATTATCAGGCCGCTATTGTAAACTGTAGATATGTGATGTCGCAGTATCCCGGTACCGATATTGCCGACGAGGCCAAGATACTTTATGCCCGTGCTCTTACCCACGACAAGCAGTATGCCGAAGCCGAGATGGTTCTGGATCAGGTAGATGCCGCCATAAATTCGGGAAAGATGTCGGCCGGTATGGCCGATTTGCTTTATCCCGCAATGGTGGAATGTATGCTGCCTCAAGAAAAATACAAAAAAGCCGTTGATTTCTTGCGTTTGAGTATAGACAATACTTCAAACCGTAAGTTTAAGGCTCGACAATATTTCATTATGGCTCAGATATATCACAAGCTGGACAAGAAAGCTACGGCTACCAAATATTACAAAAAAGCCCTCTCGATGCGTCCCGAATATGTGATGGAATTTAATGCGAGAATGAATATCGCTTCGTGCTACGACATATCGAAAGGCGATTATAAGGGTATAGAAAAGTTTTTGAATCAGATGCTCGACGATAAGAAAAACATCGAGTATATAGACCAAATATATTATGCCAAAGGTGAAATGTACTTGGGAGCCAAAAATGCACAAAAGGCGTGTGAGAACTTTGAGAAGTCCATACAAGTAAGTACCACCAACAAGTCGCAAAAGATAAAATCGGCACTCAAGTTGGCCGATGTGTTGTATGATATTTATCAGAATTACGACGAAGCACAGAAGTATTACGATACCGCCATGGCAATCATGCCCAAGGATTATCCAAACTACGATGCCATAAAGGAACGCCACTATCTGCTTATTTCGCTGGTGGAAAACACCAGAGTTATAGCCCTCAACGACAGCCTTTTTATGCTTGCCGACATGAACCCCGCCGACCGCGAGAAATATATCGAAAAGCTTATAGAAAGGCAAAAAGAGGCCGATGCCAAGAAGCGTGAGGCAGAGATAGAGGCCGCCATACGTAAAGAGGCTCAAACAGTACAGAAAAATACCCTCAAAGGCGACTGGTATTTCTACAACGAATCAACAGTACAGAAGGGTAAAGAAAGCTTTATGCGAATGTGGGGAACTCGTGCATTGGAGGACTATTGGTTTTTGAGTCAGAAACCCGGAATGTCGCTGGGTATGGGTGCCAACAATTTGTTTGCCGACAACGAGCAGGAGCAAACAAAAGATGCTGATTCCACAGCCGATGAAACAAAGGTGGATCCCACCAAAGCCAACGACAAATACAGTGTGGATTATTATTTGAAGGACTTGCCAAAAACCCAAGCTCGACGCGATACTATGCACGACGATATAGCCCGTTGCCTGCTCAATGCCGGATTTATATACGATGCGGGTATTGAAAACCAAGAGAAGGCGTTGGAATGTTTTTTGCGTTTGGTGGAGGATTATCAGGGTAGCGACTATGTGTTGCCGGCCTTCTATCAGTTGTATAAGATTTATGACAAGCAGGGCAACACACCAAGTGCCAACTATTATAAAAATATGATTCTACGTGGTTTCCCCGACAGCGACTACGCCAACCTTATCCGTGATGAGGATTATTACCTTGAAATTGCAAAGCGAAACAAAATGGCCGAAACCGAATACGAAGAAATATATAGCCTATTTACCGAAGGATACTACAGGCAGGTAATAAGCAGAGCATCGTCGGCAGTACAAATATACACAAAGGAACCTGCACTTATACCCAAATATAAATATTGGAATGCCATAGCATTGGCCAAACTAAGTAAAACTTCGGAGGCTATAGCTATGCTGGAAGATATAGAGAAAAACCATTCCAAGAGTGAGATTGTGCCCTTGGTTCGAGAACAGATAGCACTATTAAGAAAAGGATTTAAACTCGAAGCAGAAGACGAGAAAATAGATGAAAAGACTACTGCCAAAAAGGGAGATCAGGCTAATAATGTGGCCAATGTGAAGAAGCAAAACGATGAGCTACCACCCGAAAGCCAGTTGTACCGTTATCGTGAAAACCTGCAGCATTACGTGATATTTGTGTTGGATGATGATAAAATAAGGGCTACAGAAATGCAGTATGCAGTGGCCGATTTCAATATGGCATACTATTCGGCAAAGGCATTGAAAGCTAATGTTATGATGTTTACTGATAAACAGCAGTTGATAACAGTACATCGGTTTGAGAATGCTGCTGAAGCAATGGACTATTGGAACTACATAAACACCAAAGCTGATGACCTGAAAAAGTTTGATAAAAAACATTATTCGTCATTTGTAATATCAGTGCAAAACTATCAAACATTTTACAACAAAAAGAATATAGAAGCATACCGAAAATTCTTTGAAAAGTACTATTTTAAAAACGAATAATGGAGTTTGAGAAGGAGGGTATGGCGTTTGTTATTAGTTGTTTAAATATTTTATTTTGCTGAATGAGAAAAAAAGTGTAAATTTGTACGTTCAAAATAGAGAATATAAGTATAAAAATATTATCAAATAATACATTTATGGCAAAACCAATAGAAGTGGAAAATAATCCGATAAATACAATAACAACAGGTACTGTTATAAGAGGAGATATTATTACGCCCGGTGATTTTCGCATGGACGGAGTATTGGAAGGAAATCTTACTATCAATGGAAAGTTGGTGATAGGAGAGTGTGGTAAAATAGTCGGTAATATTGTTTGTCAAAACGCCAATGTGATAGGTGCAGTAGAGGGAAATATGAAGGTAACTGATTTATTGACTTTATGCATTTCATCGAAGGTAAAAGGTGATTTGTTGGTAAACAAACTATCTATCGAACCGGGAGCAAGTTTTGATGGTTCATGCAAGATGTTGGATGAAACCAATAAAAATAGCAAAGAAAAATCAAACTGATAGCTAAACAAATATAGTCCTTTGCCATTAGGTGCAAAAGGATTTAAGGCAACACTTGAGTGCCTATAATGAGAGATGACAAACGTTTGAAAAAGAAAAAAACATCGGTTGACAATGCTGCAATCTATCTATCGTTGGGTATAGAAATGGCGGTTGCAGTATTGTTGGCTGTGTGGTGTGGAATTGTTTTAGACAAGCGTGTAGGGTGTTCTATACCTATATTCACCCTTGGAATGGTACTGTTGGGAATGTTTGTCGCTATATGGATTCTTTTGAAAACATTCAGAAACAAAAAATGATGCAGATATTGTTTGAAAAATGGGCAGGGGAACCTTGTGTGGATGTTCAACCGCTTTCTGCTCATGGGTCCAATAGAAAATATTACCGTTTGAAGGGCGAAACCAAGCATTGTTTGGCAGCTGTAAATGATGATGTGAGGGAGAATGAAGCCTTTTTTTATTATTCTGAATATTTCAAACAAAAGGGTGTGAATGTCCCTGCGGTATATGCTATTGATGATAGCAGAACTTTGTATTTGTTGGAAGATTTGGGGAATACGACACTTTATGATTTGTTGCAACAGAAAAAAAAATATACTTCAAACCCATACGATGGAGAATTGTTGGAGTTCTATAAAAGAGTGATAGAAAACCTGTTGAATATACAAATGTTTGGAGTTGAAGCCAATTTTGATATGGCTTATCCAAGATCATGTTTCGATTCGACATCGATAAAATGGGATTTGAATTATTTTAAATATCATTTTTTAAAACTTGCCTACATTCCTTTTGATGAACAACTTTTGGAAAATGATATAGAAAAACTTACTGCCTATATTGATTCGTTGGATAGAGATAGTTTTATGTATCGAGATTTTCAATCGAGAAATATAATGGTAATGGACAATCAGTTGTACTTTATCGACTATCAAGGAGGACGTAGAGGAACTAAACATTATGATTTAGCGTCGTTGTTATATGACGCTAAAGCCGAAATGCCAAATGATGTGAGGCAGCAACTGTTAGATTATTATGTAAGTATCTTGGAGAAGTATCAAAAGGTGAATAAAACACTTTTTGAGCAAGAATTTTATGTTTTTGTTCTTCTGCGTATAATGCAGGCCATGGGGGCGTACGGCTACAGAGGTTTTTATGAAGGTAAGGAACATTTTGTAAGAAGTATAGAACCTGCATTAAAAAACATGAAATGGATATTAGAAAACAAAACCTTACCAATACAATTACCACATTTGAATGGGGTGTGGAAGCAAATACTAGAATCGGATTTCTTGCAACATAAAATTGCTGAATGTGAGAATCAAAATGTCTTGACTGTAGCTATAAATAGTTTTTCTTTCAAACGTGGGTATCCTATGGATTTGACCGGCAATGGAGGTGGTTTTGTATTTGATTGTAGGGCTTTGCCTAATCCAGGTCGTTATCCGCAGTATAAGCATGTTACGGGTAAAGATCAAGAAGTGATAGACTTTTTTAAAGATGATAACGAGGTGGAAGCTTTTCTTGAATTGGTTTTTGAGATAGTATCTTCATCTGTTGAACGATATTTGCAACGACGTTTTACCAATTTGCAAGTCAATTTTGGCTGTACGGGAGGTCAGCACCGTTCGGTTTATTGTGCGGAAAGATTAGCACAATATATAGTACAAAACTATGAATGTAAGGTATTGTTGCATCATTTGGAACAAGAAAAATAGATTTGAACATACTAAAGTGCGATATATTTTGTTATAAGACGAAAATACATTATTATTTAAATCATAAAAATACAAAGAGAGATGAAAAAACTATCAGGAGGATGGATTGCACTTATTGTAGTGGGTGCCATTGTGATAATTACCCTATTATGGGGAGTACGTACAAACAACAGAATGATTACTGCCGAAGAGGGTGTAAGTGGAGCATGGGCTCAGGTGGAAAATGTTTACCAACGTCGTATGGATCTTATACCTAATTTGGTAAATACAGTGAAAGGTGCTGCCAATTTTGAACGTGGAACATTGGAAGCTGTTATTGATGCCCGTTCAAAAGCAACATCTGTACAGGTGAATGCCGACAATCTTTCGGAAGCAAATATTGCTGCTTTCCAAAAGGCACAAGATGGGTTGACAAATGCATTGAGCCGGTTGATGGTAACAGTGGAACGTTATCCTGAACTTAAGGCAACACAGAATTTCCGTGATTTGCAGGCTCAACTAGAAGGAACTGAAAATCGTATAGCTGTGGAACGTAATAAATTTAATGAAGTTGTGAAAGCATACAACACCATGATACGGAAGTTCCCAAATAGCATAATAGCCGGTATTGGTGGATTTGAAAAGAAAGGCTATTTCAAAGCCTCCGAAGGAGCTGATAAAGCACCTGAGGTAAACTTTGAGTTTTAGATAAATACAATATGGATAAGACTGTAACTTAATTATGAGATGTGTACAGTCTTATTCTTTTTTTGATATAAATTGAGCGAAATATTATTATGAAGAATTATTTTTCAGAAGAGGATAAAACAAAAATTATGGCTGCAATACAAGATGCAGAGTTGAAAACATCGGGCGAGATACGGGTACATATCGACAAAACATGTAATGAAGATGTGCTGGATAGGGCAGCTTGGTGGTTCAAAAAATTGAATATGCACAAAACAGTAGCGCGAAATGGTGTGTTGATATACATTGCTATGGAATCGAGGATGTTTGCCATAATAGGAGACTCGGGTATAAATGCTGTGGTGCCAAAAGATTTTTGGGAAGAGGTCAAAGAAGAAATGTTGTCTTTTTTCAAAAACAATGAGTTTGTAAGTGGTATTGCTCATGGTGTTTCGCGTGTGGGTGATTATCTGAAACTGCATTTTCCTTACAATAAAGATGATGTAAATGAATTGCCTGATGACATAAGTTTTGGAACTAAATGATTAAAGAAATTGGGTTGTATATGAAAAAAGTATTGCTATCTATGGTGGTTTTATTTGCCGGAATGTTTGCTTGGGCAGGTATTCCACAGAAAACTAACAGTTTGGTTAACGACTATGCAGGTTTGTTTACAAACGAGCAACGTAGGTATTTGGAGTATAATCTGGTGGCCTTCGATGATTCTACATCCAATCAGATACTTATTATTACCACGCCATCGCTGGAAGGATATGATATAAGTGACTATGCTTTTGAGATAGGTGAAAAATGGGGTGTGGGCAGAGCTGAGCAAGACAATGGTTTGGTGATAGTAATAAAGCCTAAAAATCAGACTCCAGGGCGTGCTTTTATAGCTACAGGTTATGGATTGGAAGGAGCTTTGCCGGATGCTGTGTGTAAAGAGATTGTTGATTTGGAGATGATACCACATTTCAAGAAAAACGATTATTATGGTGGAGTGGTGGCAGCTCTTAACATAATTATGCCGGTGGCAGCAGGCGAATATAGTTACCAGGCAGCTCGTGACGATACGGGTGGAGTTGTAGCTTTGGTTATAACATTGCTTATAGTTGCGGTATTTGTAGTATTGGCTTTTAGTGGAAACAACTCGAAAGGTAATAATATAGGAGGTGGAGGTATAGATCCTCTTACTGCAGTGTGGCTTGGAAGTATGGCTGGTAGAAATCATGGAGGTAGCTTTGGTAGTTTCTCCGGAGGAGGTTTTGGAGGCTTTGGAGGAGGTAGCTTTGGTGGAGGCGGTGCTGGTGGAAGCTGGTAAAAAGACACTTGTTGTAGCCTTCGTTATTGCTCAAAAGTTCATAAATAGGCAGATGTGAGGATAGAAAAAACTACTAGTAGGGTTGGATTTGATGATACTAGGATTTGCAAGTGTAATAGTTAGGAATACGAATAAAAATGAGATAAACTAGAAATAAAAAATTACACCACGTAGTAGATTAATTTACATCACGTACTAGTTGCAACTGCCTCGTGATGTAATTTCAACTGCCTCACGAGGGAATTTTTAAGCCTCTATATCGTCTATTGCTTGATGGTATATTATTACGATAGTAAAACCCTACCATGTAAAGATTGACACTATACTATAAAAATTAATATGTTGCCATAGATTAAGTCGACTTCTAAAAATTTCACGTTCTGACTTGGTTTTTGACCTTTTGTCTAATTTGCCGAAATTTTTCAGTTTCTTTTGCAGTAGTGTAGTCTGTTACACCATTCAAAAGAAAGTGGAAGTCTTTTTGAGTAAAATTCCACAAATAATTTGCAAGGCAATTTTTAGAAGTTGCTTTAATTCGTCCAAAGGATGGATAAAAGAATTTTGATAATTCTATTTTTTTTTGTAACTTTGCACTATCAAAAAATAAATAATAATATAATGGCAAAAGGACGGATTTTATGTATAAATCAAGAGATTATACCTTATTCTCCAGAAACAGAAGTATCCTATTTTGGACGTTATTTACCCGCTTATATACAAGACCATGGTCGTGAAATACGAACATTTATGCCTCGCTTTAGCTATGTAAATGAAAGAAAAAATCAACTACATGAAGTAATTCGCCTTTCAGGGATGAATCTTATAATAAGTAACTGCGATCATCAGTTGATTATAAAGGTTGGTTCGATTTCTTCGGCACGAATGCAGGTTTATTTCATAGATAACGAAGAATATTTTACAAAGAAAGAAGATACACGAGACCTAGAGGGAAATTTCTATCCCGATAATGATGAAAGAATATTGTTTTATGGTAGAGGAACATTAGAGGCAGTGCGTAAGTTGTCGTGGCAACCTCATCTTATACATTTCAATGGTTGGTTTTCTGCAATGGTACCATTTTATTTGAGAAGAATGAATAAAGAAAATAATTTCTATTCAAATACAAAAACAGTACTTTCACTTTTTGGAGATGATTTTGAAGAACCACTAAATCCACTTATGGAAAAGAAGTTGAAAGCTGACGGCGCTACAGCAAAAGATCTTAGAATGTATGATGGATACAATTATATGTCATTGATGAAAACAGCAATAAACTATGCGCATGGTATAGTTATAGCCTCGCCAAACGTAAATCCGGAGTTGGTAGCTTTTGCAAAAGAAAACAAGAAGCATGTGTTGGATTATGCACCCAAGGAAGAACAATATCCTGCTATTAACAAACTTTACGATACACTGATTGGAAATAATATAAACAACTAAATACTTTTTTATTACACTATGCGTTATCCATCTACTGCGGTGGGTTAATAAAACGTGGTTGCGTGAATGATTTGCCTCGAAGAAGGATAACGTAGGTATTTAATAAAACAAGATAATATATGAGACGTTTTGGAATATTGAGTTTGTTAGCTTGTACACTTAGTATATGTTTTATAGCTTGTACTGAAGAAGAATCTGAATTGGGTATGGGTTTGCAAGATCCAGGATCAATATTTGATGGAAAGGTTTGTGATACAATAACAGCAACTGCTGTAACGATTTTGGATGACTCTTTGCTCACATCTAATTATTCAGTGGGAGTAATAGGTTATTATCATGATGATGTTTTTGGAGAAGTTAAAGCATCGATGTATACACAAGCTACTCTTTCTACACCATCAACAGGTGTATCTTTTCTTAATACAACAATAGATTCTGTGGTGGTTACTTTGGTAACTATAGGTACTTTCCCAAACTCTTCAGACTCCAATGCTATTCATAATCTTCATTTTGAAGTAAATGAGATAATGGATGATATGTATTTAGATACTAGTTACTATGCTACTGATTACATGAATTTGGGTGATAAATATTTCGAAGGTAATGTAGAATTTAGAGCTACAGATACTATAGTGTCTCTAAAACTTGATGAAACAATGCATGACAAGTTTGCCAATAAAGAATTTACTGATAATGCGAACTTTTTGGAAACTTTGAAGGGATTGTGTATAAAAATGAATTATGAAGGATTGGATGATTATATGTTGTATGTAAATTATTGGGCTACTGCTACTGCTATGACAGTATATTACACAGATAATGAAACTTACGATACATCACAATACGTATTCTTATTTGATAAAACAGCAGCGCATTTCAATCGTTATGAACATAATTATAGTGGGACACCATTATCAATATTTCAAACAAACAGAACCGATTCAATACAAGGCAATGAATCCTTGTACTTAGAAGCTTTGGGTGGTACAGCAATCAAATTTCGTTTTCCGTATCTGATGGAATGGGGAAAGAAACATCCCCATGCCATTATACATCAAGCCGAATTGTTTGTGTCGGTTCCCGATGAGCCTATCAACGACAATTGCCCCTCATCAATTATATGTTATAGGTATACAGAATCAGGAGGTTTCGTTGCAGTGCCTGACATGGTTGATGGAGTACTTTCTGAAGGATTTGATGGTAAATTCAATTCTGAGAGTCGTAGTTATAGAATGAGAATAACTCGTCAGATACAACAAATGTTGACCGGAGTAGCACCAGATTTGCCTATGGTGTTGTATGCAAACTCACGACGCTCGTCGGCAAATAGGTGTATTCTAAGCGGTACTGCTACAGATAAACCAATGAAACTGAAAATCATTTACACAGAGTAAAAATATCTTAATAACTTAAACACCATGAGAAGAAGCATTTTGTTTTTGGCTGTGATTTGTTTGATAACATCGCAAGCATATTCACAAATAAAGTTTGAAAGCTACTACGATCAAGGAACGATGTATAAATCCATTGAAGGAGAGATGACTCGTGATAGTGTCCGTGTAGGCAAATGGACTTGGTGGCATCCAAATGGAAAAGTATTTCAACAGGGTGAATATTCCAATGGAGAAAAAGTTGGTCAGTGGGTAGTTTATTATGAAGATGAAACTCTTTGTGCCAAAGAAGATTATGAAAATGGTTATCATCGTAGTTGGTATAGGAATGGTGAGTTGAAGAGCGAGGTAGTTATAGAGAACGGTAAGAAGAATGGCATTTATAAATCATGGTATGAAAATGGACAACAAAAAGATGAAATAAATTTTGTAAATGGTAGTAAAGAGGGCGTTACACATGAATGGTATGAAAATGGACAGATGAAGTTTGAAGGTGAATACCACAATAATTTGCTAAACTGCTATGGTAAATGGTGGACCGAAAATGGCAGTAAAGATATGGAAGGTAGGTTGATGAATGATTTACAAGAAGGTAAATGGATATTTTATTGGCGTACAAATGGTAAAATAGGTATAGAAGGAACGTTTTCGAAAGGTGTTGAAGAGGGAACTTGGACATATTATTACGAAACCGGCGAAAAATGGCGTTCAGGAGTTTATAGCAGTGGACTGAGAGAAGGTCTTTGGACTACTTGGTACGAAAGTGGTAAGAAATTGCATGAAGGAGAATATGTTGCAGGAAAAGAGTTCGGACCTTGGAAATCATGGTATGAGAATGGAAATTTGAATTATGCGGGTTCGTTCAATGAAGGGTTGAAAAATGGAGAATGGAAAGGGTTTTACATAAATGGAACTCCAAAATATATAATCAATTATAAAGATGATGTACGTCATGGTAAAGAAGTTCACTATCATGAAAATGGAAATTTAGAGGCGGAAAGTTTTTATATAGAAGGCATATATGATGGAGCTTGGAAGCGTTATAATCAAAATGGAAGAATAACCGAATCGGGTTTCTTTGCCAATGGTAAGAAGGATGGTTTGTGGAAATACTACAATCAGATGGGTGTACTTTCGTACGAGCAAGAATTTGCTGATGATGTTCCTGATGGTAAGTTTGTGGAATACATGGGTAATGAAAGAAAAGTAACCGAGGGAACATTCAAAAATGGTGAACGTACAGGTACTTGGACTTATTGGGACAAGTATGGAAATCGTACTTTAACGATGACTTTCAAAGATGGTAAGATGGTTTCGAAGCAGGTTTATGAATCGAAAAAAACTGATCAAAGACCTGGAACACCAAATCAAAATAAAAATCAGAAAAGAAGTAATAGGGCAAAAGTAAACAACTCGAAAAGATTTAGATAATAGTCAAGAAATACGGGTTGATGAATAAATTGGTTAATTATAAATTGTTGTTGGCTTCAAAGTCTCCGCGTAGAAAACAATTGGTATCTATGTTGGGCTTTGGAGTTGAGATGGTGGAAGTTGAAGCCGACGAGAATGTTAAAGCTCATGTTCCTGCTTCAGAAATGCCCGTCTTGTTGGCCGAACTTAAATCACTCTCGTATACGAAAGAAATATCTTCGGATGAAATATTGCTGACTGCTGATACTTTAGTGGTATTGAATGATGCTGTTTTGGGAAAACCACATTCAAGGCAAGAAGCTTTTGACATGCTATCATTGCTTTCTGGTAGAAAACATCAGGTATATACAGGTGTATGTTTACGAACATCAAAATTGGTAAAGTTATTCACAGAAGTAACAGATGTCTATTTCAAAGAACTTTCTAATAATGAAATAAATTATTATCTTGATAATTATAATTATTCGGATAAAGCAGGATCCTATGGTATTCAAGAATGGATTGGTATGATAGGAGTTAAACGTATAGAGGGCGATTTTTATAATGTGATGGGTTTGCCTATAGCACGGCTTTATAAGGAAATAATGTTTTTGTGAAACTGATAGATTTTTTATTTATAGAGTAGAATCTTCATAAAAAGAATATATACCGCATATTTGCACTGCGATGTGTGTTATGTTGTTGACTAGTATTTTTCAAGCAATGTAGTGATTCATTTTTTTTGAGATTAATATCAAATTTCCTCGTGATGTTGTTAGTTTACTTATATCACGAGGAAATTTGGTGTTAATAGAGATTTATATTGGTTTGAATCGTTCAACTAATTCTTTTATTTCTATTGAATTGGCACATTCAAACGAATTGTTTGGGCATCTTTTGTGCCCGTGTATACCACAAGGACGGCATGGTAAGTCTTTGTTTGTTTGAACTATAGCACAGTCGCTTGATAGCGGACCGAATCCAAATTCTGGTATTGTGGAGCAAAATATGGCTGTAACAGGTGCATCAACACTTGAACATAAGTGCATAGGCGAAGAATCACACACATAGTTCATAGTGGCATACTTCATTAGTGCAGCGCTTTCTAATAATGATAGTTGACCCGCAAAATTTATAGTTTTGTGTTTTGGAAGAGAATTTGCAATTTCGTCGCAAAGTCTTTTATCTGATGGCCCACCTAATAGGTAGATACTTATATTGGTAGGTATTTTGCTTAAAAAAATACACCATTTTTCTTTTGGATATTGTTTGGTGTACCAAAGTGATGCTGGTGCTACGCATATATAAGTGTCGGAGGTGTATATTTTTGTTTTATTGTAGTCGCTTTCTGAAGGATATAGTCGTGGTTTGGAAGCATTGCTATCCGTAATTGATGATATAAGAGTTTGATTGCGTTCTACTTCATGAAGATATTTTTCACCTTTTCTACCTATATGATGTTTGCTTTTGATAGTGAAAAAGCATGATAGAGGATTTTTGTCGAATCCGGCAGTGGTTTTAGCACCGGATAGAACGGTTAGCATTCCGGATGATAAGAATCTTTGAAGTGTTATTACTAAATCATATTTCGTTTTGCGTATATTGCAAAGTAGTTTTATGAGATTATGATTTTTATTTTCTTTTTTATTCCAAATCAGAATATTATTTATAAAAGGATGATTTGTGAATAGGGGTTCTATACCTTTTTTTATAAGGTAATCTATTTTGGCTTTGGGATAGTAGGAGTGTAGTTTTTCTATTACAGCAGTACCCAAAATAACATCACCAATGGATGCTGTTTGTATAATCAATATTTGTTTAATCATATTAATAGTATTTGAAAATCAACTCTAAATCTATTTATTTTTACTGTTCCATACTTTTGATAAATAAGAAAGCATGGCATATGAGTTGTTTAATCTATTAATTACATCATCTTTTTCAACCCATTCGGCAAGTTCTATTCCTTCTTCGGTTTGAGGTATAGTTTGGGTTACTGCATTACCTGTTGTATGCATGTTATACCATGACGTTTGTTTCAAAATCCACTCTTCAAACATATAATATATATGGTATGTTTTGCATATAAGTCCATCATCAACCAAGTTTCCTACTCCTGTTTCTTCTTCCACCTCTCTCAAAGCTGTTTGCCTAAGACTTTCATTTTGTTCCGCTTTGCCTTTGGGGAGATCCCAGCGTTCGTTACGTAGTATAAGTAGATATTTATTTTCAGAGTTTTGTACTATTCCCCCTGCGGCTTTTATCAGCTTGAATTTTGATAGACATTCCTTTATTACACTGCCTAAATTACTACATATTACTACTGCATTTTCAGTATTTTTCTCGTCTAAAAACCATTCAAAAATGTGAATTATGTCTGTTTTTTCTTCAAAAAAACGATATTTTTTCCCATCTAAATACGATGGGATATTATTTTTTTCGCAAGTAAAAGCGATAAAATTGAATCTGAAAAATATAATAAAACTATTCATAATAAACTGTTTGTAAATAATCAGGAAAATAAACGTATGAAGTGGGTAATTATTGTAGACGAAAAAAATGTTTTTTTTATTTGGCATATAAAAAAAAATGTGTAATTTTGCAGTATGAAAATGATAGATGAAACAGCATATATGACAGCGAAGTTTTTGCTGCAGATTAAGGCAGTAAAACTGAACGACGAGAACCCGTTCACATGGGCATCTGGTAGAAAGTCACCTATATATTGTGATAATCGAATCACTCTTTCTTATCCTGAGATAAGAACTTTCATACGTCAACGTTTTGTTGATCTCATAGTTGAACAGTTTGGTGATGTAGATGTTATTGCTGGAGTAGCTACCGGAGGTATCGCTCAAGGTGCGTTGGTTGCACAGGAATTGGGTAAGCCCTTTGTGTATGTTCGTTCGGAAGAGAAGAAACATGGCTTAACCAATCAGATAGAAGGTATGATAAAATCCGGACAATCGGTAGTAGTAGTGGAAGATCTCGTAAGTACAGGTAAGAGTAGCCTTATAGCTGTAAATGCTCTTCGTGAGAAAGGATGTAATGTAAAGGGTATGGTTGCCATTTTTACTTACAACTTAGCCGTTGCCAAGAAAAATTTCGAAGACGCTGATGTGGTATTGAGAACTTTGACAAATTATGATAGACTTATCGATGTAGCCAAAGAAGAAGAATACATAAAAGCTTCGGCGATGGATTCGTTGGCAAAATGGAGAGAAAACCCTGAGAAGTGGTCTGAAGAAAGAATGAATCAGTAAATATATATCAAGAGTTGTAACTGGTCATTGTGATATAAATGGTTGATTATGATTCTAGAGAAGAGAGTTCTATGAATATTGAAAGTAAGAAGATATCGATAAATACTCCAGCTAAGGCTGTGTATGATTTTGTGAGTAGTTTCAACAATTTCAGTAGGTTGGTACCATCACAAATTGAAGGTTGGCAGTCAACTGACGATACATGTTCGTTCAAAGTGGGAGGGTTTATGCAGATACAGTTGCGTATGACCGAGAGGAGTCCTTATTCAAAAGTAGTGGTGGCTCCTGATATGCAAACAGCAAGCTCGTTTCCTTTTCAACTTGTTGTATCGATGGATGAAAAGAATACTTGTACAGACGTTGTTGTTTCGGTAAAGGTAGAAGGAAATCCAATGATGCTTATGATGGTAAAAGGAAAGATAAAACCGGCGTTGGATTCATTGGTAGAGCAACTGAAATACTTCGTTGAAAATAGAAATTAGTCGAATTAAGCTGCATTCGTCTAGTGGTCCAGGACATCAGATTCTCAGTCTGAGGATCGCGGGTTCGAATCCCGCATGCAGTACAATCATTTCTATAGATGAATTTGTTTATTTGTGAGTAGGTCGCTATTAATTTAGCGGCCTATTTTTTTATATTGTGTTTAAATGTAGTTGTGTTTGTGCTGTGGCAATATATTATGTTTCATAAAGATTTTTTTGTGTTGATGTAACCCGATTGACATACAAGCAAATTATTCTAGGCTACAAATATTGATAATAATTGGTGCCTTCGGAAGTTTGATTTTTTAGGAGAGAATATTGGTATAGCCTGAAATTTACAGTTTTTCCTTTATTTATTATCCAAATTATGCGGTTTGGTTTCTCGTTGGTATTGGGTTGTGATGGAATTTGATGTAATCGAAAAGCTCAATATGCCAATGACAAGAAAGGATATATAAAAAATAGTCGCTTCTTATTAGAAGCGACTTACAAATACATTTTTGAAATAGTAAGCATACATAAATAACATATCAAAGTCAAAAATGTTTATTTTGGATGTTTTATTTGATTATGGTTTGTGGTATGATTTGGAGTTGGTGTTTGGAGGCAAAATAGGGAACTCGCTGAAAGCAGTGGCTACCAAAGGCGCTACTTCGGAATAAGGAAGTATTTGTTGATCCATACTACTTACCAAATTTTCTACCGATGCCGACCATAGATAGGTATGTTCCTTGATGTCTACAATATCAATGGTGAGCACACCGTTTTTTTGTACTTCCGATACTAGTTGTATATTGCCATAGTACATAGGCAAATAGTCGTAACGAGGATACATCCAGTAAGAGTTCCAGCCGCCAAAGCCATACCAGTAAGGTGGAGGAGTGGGATAGTTAGACTGTGTAACGATGGAAGTCTTTATGGTTATACCAAAGTTTACCAAGTTTATGGAAGTAGAATCTTCCTTAAGCCCTCTCGAATTTAGCTGTTGGCGTATGGCCGTAGCTATATTTTGATAGTCTGTCATGTTCATGTTTGGAGGCAATTGGTCAGACTTTGGTTTGGCTATACGATATGTTTTTATCTGAGCCAACTTTTGTGGATTATACACACTGCTGTTTAGTAGTTCGTAGTTCGAACAAGCACCTAATAAGGCGATAGCAGCAATAATTGTTGTAAACTTTTTCATAGCAACTTATTTTTAATATTGTTTATTAATAAACGTCTTCTTCTACAAGCATTTCTGTTTTAATCTCTTCTTTTTCCATTAAGTGGTCGTTGAAGTTTGAAAACACGTGCGACGAATCGCAAAATGGTTTGTTTTTTGATTTTCCACAGCGGCAAAGAGTTACTCTGTTGCGTATTTCGTAGGTTGTGCCATCACTGCTTTCTATGCGGATACCTCCTTTTACCCAAATAGGACCGCTGATTTTTATTATCGAATCTTCGATTAATGATATTGAAGGGTCGAATTTGGGTTCGTAAAACCGTCCTTCCTTGTTGTTGTAAAGCATAAGTCTCCCACTGGGGCAATGTGCAATCTCGTGTTCTATTATTCCGTTGTTTTCGTCGTGAGAATTGTATTTTACCAAACTCCATATTCCTCCATAGGCATCACAAAAGCGAGCGTAGGAACACAATTTGTTATTGTCGTAAAGTGTAAATGTGTCGGATTTTGCTATTGTGGCATTATTCAAAATATTATCTTTGTCTGCGGTCTCTTCGGCATTCCATTTGGCTTTGGAGTGCGAGCCATCGCAAAAAGGTTTGTTGTTTGAATGTCCACACCGGCATAATGCAGTGGGATTGGATTGGCATACAAATTTATTACCATTTTTATAAATCCACGATTCGCCATCATCGTCCTCTACGATTATTTCTTGATTGATTTCCGAAATTCCGTAAACCAAATATGGCCCATCTTTTGTTATTTTGATGTAGTATTTGGCGTTGTTGTTATTTGTTGTTGATTTCATATTGGAGATTATTTTTTTGTAGGGATAAACAAAAATATCTTTCATTAGTTCGTTTGTTATAACTCAAAATTACAAGTGAAAATGTGTAGGAAAATATATAAATTTGCTTCCATTTTGTGGTTATAATTACATATTTTGATGAAATATTGCCCACTAAAGTTGTTATTAAATATGTTGATTTATAGCAAAGAAGCAAATAAAAAATAAAAAAAATGGCAAAAAGTTTTTTTAATACAAATAAATGTTTTATTTTTGCATCGAAAACATTTTATTACATTGCACTAATAAGATATAATAATATGAAACAAAAGATAATTATTTTCATCGTAATGTTGGCATTGATTATGCCTATTGCAAATGTAACTTTTGGACAAACTAAAAAGGCGTCTACTTCGCAAAGTTCAAAGAAAACGTCTTCGAAAAGTTCCAAAAGTTCCAAAAATACCAAAGGCAAAAAGGGAAAGAAAAAGAAGAAAGAGCCTGTTCCCGAAATTGAATTGCCATACAATAGTAACGACTGCTTATTTGCAGTTGATTTGCAAGCCGATGTGGCTTTTGGACCAGCCAAGTCGCCTCAAGGTGGTGGTCGTATAATGGAAATACAACGTGATTCGAAGAATCCGCATATTTTTGAAGTGGAGCATAATACAGTATGGTACCGATTTGTTGCTCCATATTCGGGTAAGTTGTACTTGGATATTACCCCGGTTGATCCTAAGGACGATTACGACTTTTTGGTATACAAGTATACCGATAAGTATTTTACCAATAGCCTTATAGCAAATAGGGTGAAACCTATAGTGGCCAACCTTTCGCTCCCCGATTCGGCTTCGAAGGGATGTGTGGGTATTTCGGCCAAAGGTACAAAAAAGTTTATTAGCAAGAAAGATACGGGAGCCTATTGTGCACCATTTAATGTAAAGGTAGGTGAGGTGTACTACATAGTGCTGGACCAGCCAAACTATGCCGCAAAAGGACATACTATAAAAGCCCGTGTACATGTTGAATCTATCAATCCAAAGGTAGTGATATACGACACCAAGCAGAAAAAAAGCGTAGAAGCCGAAGTGTTGCTTATCGAAAAGAATACTGATAATCGTGTTATCCTTAAGGAAGATGCCTATAAGGGAGGCTATTTCTCGCTAGTGCCAAACTTTAACTATGCTCTTTATGTAAAGAAAGACGGCTACTTCTCCGTTTATCGCGATTTCAATTCCAATTTGTTTAGAGAAGACACCCTTTTGCGCATTAATATGAACAAAATAGAGCGTGGCGTTAAGTTCCAGCTGTCCGAAGTTTATTTTGAAGAGGGTGGCACTGTGCTTATGAAAGAAAGCGATTCGCTGTTGATGATATATGCACAGAAGTTTTTGAATCATCCCGAGGTTAGTTTCAGCATAAAAGGCTATGTAAACACCTATGGTTTTGATGTGGATGCCGATATGCAAACATCGCTCGAACGTGCTACATCCGTAAAAGATTTCTTTGTGAAAAATGGTATAGACGAAAGCCGGATGACTGTTTTGGGTATGTCTAAATCGGATGTAAAGAAGACTTCTAATGAAAATATAAATAAGAACAAAGCAAATACTGTAAAGATAGAGATAACTATAACGGGGGTCAAGCCCAGGAAATAGCTCGTTTTTATAATGGTAGATAAAAAAGGGAGAGAACTTTTGGTTCTCCCCCTTTTTTGTTAGCCATCGGGCTGTTTATGATGTTTGTTACAACGAGTAGTCTTGTATAAACTTTACCGAATTGTGGATGTGGGTATACATTATTTCGTCGTCGCTTACAAAGTTTACCACCTTGCGGTATTCGCCTACAAAGTTTTCGATAAAGGGCGACGACTTCAGCGGACGGCGGAATTCCAATGCTTGAGCAGCGTTGAAAAGCTCTATTGCCAATACGCGTTCAACATTTTGCATAACCTTATAGCACTTGGTAGCAGCGTTGGCTCCCATACTTACGTGGTCTTCTTGTCCTTGAGAGCTTTCGATAGAGTCTACCGACGCCGGCGAACAAAGCTGTTTGGTTTGGCTTACTATCGAGGCGGCTGTGTATTGCGGTATCATAAATCCGCTGTTCAATCCAGGGTTGGCAACCAAGAAGTGGGGCAATCCGCGTTTGCCGGCTATAAGCTGATATGTGCGACGTTCGGAAATATTGCCCAGTTCGGCAACGGCTATCGATAGGAAGTCCAGCACAAGGGCCAATGGTTGGCCGTGGAAGTTTCCGGCGCTTACTACCATGTCTTGGTCGGGAAATACTGTGGGGTTGTCTGTAGCACTGTTTATTTCTGTTTCAATTACCGATGCTATGTAGTTTACGCTGTCCTTGCTGGCACCGTGTACCTGAGGAACGCAACGGAACGAATAAGGGTCTTGAACATGCTCTTTGTGGCGTTTTATTATTTCGCTACCTTCGGTGTATTTGCGTATGTTGCGTGCTGTTTCCAGCTGTCCTTTGTGTGGACGAACTATGTGAACCTCGTCGCAGAATGGTTCTATACGGCCATCAAAAGCATCAAGCGATACAGCCATAATCATATCGGCCAATTTTACCAAGCGGTTGGCTTTCATGAGGCACCATGTGCCAAAAGCACTCATAAACTGGGTTCCGTTAAGCAATGCCAATCCTTCTTTGCTTTGAAGCTCGATAGGTTGCCAACCAAATTTTTTGTTTATCTCTTCGGTTTGGTAGCGTTTGCCTTCGTAGTAAACTTCGCCCAACCCCAAAATAGGCAGGCACATGTGGGCCAAAGGTGCCAAATCGCCCGAAGCTCCAAGTGAGCCTTGTTGGTACACAACGGGATATACACCATTGTTGAAAAAGTCTATCAGGCGTTGAACGGTTTGCAACTGTACTCCGGAGTGGCCATACGAAAGCGATTGGATTTTCATAAGCAACATCAGTTTTACCACATCTTGAGGCACCTCGTCGCCTACACCACAGGCGTGCGACATTACAAGGTTCTTTTGCAATTGCGAAAGTTCCTGCTTGCTTACCGATATGTTGCACAACGAACCAAAGCCGGTGGTAACACCGTAGATAGGTTCTTTTTGTGTTTCCATTTTGTTATCAAGGTAGGCACGACATTTTTCTATGCGTTTTACGGCATCTTCCGAAAGTGCCAATTGCATATTTTGAGCAATAATTTCTTTTACACGTTCTATTGTAAAACGTTCTGAATTAATGTAATGAATCATAGTTTATAATATTTCTTTATTCTAATTCGTTTGATAATAATAATCTGCAAAGTTACACATAAAATTTCAAATTAAAAAGCAAAACGTTTACTTTATGTCTACATTTTCTTGTTGGGTAGCACTCCTTGTTTTAGGGATTAGGGGTAAAAAATAATGTCTTTTCCTATCTTTGATGTTATATTATTGTGTTTCAAAGGTTAATGATTTTACCGAACAAACTACCATACTTCCCACTCCTAACCCTGCGGGTTACGACCCAAAAGTGCCATAGTTTTGACCTGTAACTCCCATGGTTTTGACCCCTAACTATGGCACTTTCGGTGCCTAAATCGCCGGGTTGTGATTTGCTTTTATTTTCGTATCTTTGCAAAGTCTTAGACAACGAAGTTCTTCTTTCGTCAAAAACATTAGTAGTTGTGATTTGCTTAACCGGCGTTAGCCTTGATGAACACCATTGAAATAAATATAATATGTGAATAATTTTCGTATCATTGCAAATGGTTTTTGTACAAAGTTCTTTGAAACTCTGATTTGCTTAACCGGCGTTAGCCTTGATGAACACCATTGAAATAAATATAATATGTGAATAATTTTCGTATC